>DAOWMW010000163.1 GCA_030642865.1 Desulfobacteraceae bacterium | reverse complement strand
TGAAGGGCACTTCATATCTACGATTTTCATGCATCTTCGGTCCACGAGATTTATATTAAAACTCCCATTGGTTTCCATCATTACTTCGTAACCCTTTTCAAGGAGAATATGAATTAACAAAGGCGTTTCCCCCTGGTAGAGCGGTTCTCCCCCTGTAATTTCCACCAGGTCACCATTAAAAGTATCAACCTGCTTTACAATCTCATTGAGTTCATATTTTTTTTCCTGTTCATAAGCATACTTTGTATCGCAATATGTACACCTTAAGTTACATCCTGCAAGCCTGACAAAAATGCAGGGTCTTCCAGCATTTATCGATTCCCCCTGTATGCTGGAAAATATTTCATTGACATAAATAGCCATAATCTGTTTTCAAAGATATTAAAGATATTAAAGATATTATAGTATAAATCGTCGGCCTGTTTATAAACTTGATCATTATATGGACCGTCACATAAATAATATTTTTGAGTCAAAAATTTTCGACCTGTGCGGTTAGCTATCACCTGTCAGCATTTAACTTTTAAAAACCGAGGTATTACGTCAGCAGGAAATAACATCCAATGGGTAAAAACACATCCTGTGATCATTTTGGCTAATAGCTGACTGCTAAAGGCTAACCGCACAGCTTAAAAATTTTACCCTGATCAAGATAAGGATCGTGAATTTTTATTTCATCCTCAATCCTAACCGATTATAACCAAAAAAGAAAGGGGGTTCTGATGAAACATATCAAAGTTCTCACAAACAAAATCCAGAATTATCACTGGGGATCATATTTCGCTATTTCTGAACTGATGGGGCAAAAAATTCCCTCAAACATACCCCAGGCGGAATTATGGATGGGTGCTCACCCAAAAGCATCTTCTGATATCATGATAAATGGTGCAACAGAGCCTTTAATTAAAATAATCGAAAAATACCCTGAAGATATTCTTGGAGAAAAAACTGCTGCAAAATTTAATAATCTCCTTCCCTATCTTTTTAAAATACTGGCAGTTGGAAAACCGCTTTCCATTCAGGCTCACCCCGACAAAAAAATGGCAGTTGAAGGTTATGCAAAGGAAAATGCCCTGGGAATACCCCTGGATGCTCCTAACCGAAACTACAAAGATCAAAACCATAAACCAGAATGCATATGCGCACTTACACCATTTTGGGCATTAAACGGTTTCAGAAAAATAGAAGATATCCTGCTATTATTAGAACAGGTATGGTGCAAGGATTTAGAAAATGAGTATAAAATTTTAAAAGAGCATCCGAACCATAATGGCTTAAAAGCTTTTTTTAATGCTCTTATGACAATGGAAACCCATCGGCAAAAAAAAATTATTGAACAAATCGTAAAAACAGTTGAAAATCTTTCAATCGACAATACCAGTTTAAAATGGATAATAAAACTCAACAATGAATATCCCCTGGATGTGGGGGTCTTGTCTCCGATTTTATTAAACCTGGTTTGTCTGAATCCGGGAGAAGCTATCTTTTTAAATGCGGGTACCCTCCACGCGTATCTGGACGGCATGGGGATTGAAATAATGGCAAACTCGGACAATGTTTTAAGGGGCGGGCTCACATCTAAACATGCGGATCTGCCTGAATTGTTAAATCTCCTTGATTTCGAGACAAAAAAGGTTAAAATTATTTTTCCTGTTGAATCTGATATGGAGCATGAAAAAATATACAAATGTAATGCTGATGAATTTGTTTTGTCGGTTATAACTTTAAAAAATGAAAAATATACAAGCGCTGTAAACCGAAATGTTGAGATTATTATATGTATCAGCGGAAAAGCTGAAATATACGAAAAAGGAACAACAAAAATTATCCCCATTAAAAAAGGAGAATCTGTTATTATTCCTGCTGCTGTTAAAAAATATTTTATCAATGGAAACAGTGTGTTATATAAGGCAGGGGTTTCAACGTAATTTTTTTCAATTTTTTTAAATAAAAGATCTTGACTCTGGTTTCCTGATATTATATTACTCATTCAAAGAAAATAGTGACTTTTATTATATAAATTATGAAATTTTTGATCCAGTTCTTTTTTTCATAAATTAAAAAGGTTTTTACAGATGCGTATTTTTTCAGGCAGGTATTATTACTTTTTTCAGGGTCTGCCTGGCGCGTGCTGAAAAAATTTTAAATTAGCATACAAAGCCGTGGGGTGGATTAATCCAGTCACAGCTTTTTTAGAAAGGCCGTGAAGAATACTTCACGGCCTTTTTTGCTTAAAAGATATATTGGAGGGGAAAATGACTTTTTTGGGAAAACAGATCAGAATGGAACGGATCATAAATCGGAATACCGGTAATACCGTAATCGTTCCCATGGATCACGGTATTTCAGTGGGCCCCATTGATGGTCTTAAAGACATGAAAACAGCCGTTCAAAACGTAGTAAGCGGAGGTGCCAATGCCATTGTTGTGCATAAAGGGCTTATAAATGCAGGCCATAGAAAACAGGGATCTGACATAGGTCTTATTGTTCATCTTTCAGCCTCCACAATACTGACACCATATCCAAATTCAAAGACCCTTGTCTCTTCTGTTGAAGAAGTTATTAAAATGGGTGCAGATGCTGTATCCATTCATCTTAATCTTGGAGATGACAATGAAAAAGATATGTTGAAAGACTTTGGCAAAGTAAGCTATGATGCACGCACATGGGGACTCCCTCTCCTTGCCATGATATATCCTCGGGGTAAAAAAATAAAAGATGAATATGATGTAAAATTTGTTAAACATGCAGCACGCGTGGGTAACGAAATGGGTGCTGACCTGGTAAAGGTTTCCTATACAGGAAGTCCTGAAACATTTTATGAGGTTACATCCGGCTGTTCCATTCCTGTTGTTATAGCTGGCGGAGCAAAAATGGATTCAGAAGAAGATATACTTGAAATGGTAAAAGGCTCCATCGACGCAGGGGGAAGCGGAGTATCCATTGGAAGGAATGTGTTTCAGCATAAAAATCCTGAACTCATGGTCAAGGCAATTTCCTCCATTGTACATGAAAAGAGGAGCGTAGAGGATGCTTTAAATATTTTGACCCAAGGTTAAAACGGATACTATATCTAATGCGGGCTTTTCCCGCAACCCGAAGATGAAGTTGTAGGAGTCAGTTTGTCAGTTGTCAGTTAAAGGAAAATAAATTAGTATAAATATGCTTTTGCTGATAACTGATAACTATTTTCTTGTTTTTTATTACAGCTTTTCAGGAATAAGGTACTAACAAGGGGAATATGGCATGAAAAAAATATGGGTAAAAGCGGATCCATGGAACAAAGAGATAGTGACAACCGCTCTTGAGGGAGGGGCAGATGGTATTCTGGTGGCCAAAGGGTACTCCGAAAAAGTAAAACAGCTTGGTAAAATAGAGACCATTTCTGAAGATGGAGACCTTAAAATAGGGGAAGATGTCACTTTTTTTACGATAAAAAGCGGCGATGATGAAGACGAGATTACAAAGCTTTGCCAGGATAAAAAAATAATTCTCCAATGCTCTGACTGGACAATAATTCCCCTTGAAAATCTCATTGCAAAAGGTGCAGATGTTGTGGCACAGGTGGAAAACCTTAACGATGCTGAAATTGCCTTTGGTATCCTTGAAAAAGGAGTAAACCATATTCTTTTTAACACAACAGATGCCATGGAGTTAAAAAAGGCTCTCACAAAGCTTCGAATGGCCGAGGAGACAACCCCTCTTCAGGAAGCGGAGATTATGGAAATAACTCCGGTGGGAATGGGTGACAGGGTCTGCGTTGACACCTGCACATCAATGATTCCTGGCGAAGGTATGCTTGTGGGAAACAGCAGCAGTGCATTGTTTCTTGTCCATGCAGAAAGCGTATCAAACCCCTATGTGGCGCCAAGGCCATTTAGAATCAACGCTGGAGCAGTCCATGCATACACAAGAGTCCCAGGGGGAAAAACAAGGTACCTTTCAGAGTTGTCAGCGGGAGATCCCATACTTATAACAGATTTTAAAGGAAAAACTGTTCAGGGAACCGTGGGTCGGCTGAAGATTGAAAAACGCCCATTAATGCTTGTAAAGGCACGTTCCCAGGGTAAAGAGATAACAACAATATTACAAAATGCGGAAACAATCCGTTTAACCAGCCCTGATGGTTCACCTGTATCTGTTGTCGCTTTGAAATCCGGGGATAAGGTTCTTGTGGCTTTAGAAGAACAGGGAAGGCATTTTGGCCATAAAATCGATGAAACAATAACAGAAAAATGATTCATTAATGCCATGACAATACAAAAAAACAGAGTTAACGAATCATCCCAAAATATCAGCGATCTTAGAAAATCCATCGATGAAATTGATGAAAAAAT
>DAOWMW010000131.1 GCA_030642865.1 Desulfobacteraceae bacterium | reverse complement strand
TTACGGGATTTCTTCTCGGATTAATGGTAAATGGGTGGTGGCAGGTCATTTTAAACTTCTGGACTGATCAAAACTTTTGGAATTCCGGTAAAGATGATTATGATAACATCCCCTTTGCAAGGATGCTTTTTATGGATGGTGTAGGGGCAGAATCCATTTCTGCCCTGCGGATATGAAATCCGCCCCTGCAGGGCCCGAGGAGTGAATTTATTTATATGTGCCGGAATTCAAATAATCTGTAAAGCCTTTTATTGAATTGGTTATAAAAAATAATTCACGACTTTGAGTCTGGGGGGTAAATGAGTTGAAGGGTGCCAAATTCGGATCATGTTCAAAAAGTGCTGCGATGGATCTTTCCAGGATTTTTTCCTTACCCTTTGCAAGCTCATTGGTAATTATTTCTTTCCAGAGGATTAACTGATCACGGAATCTGTTCAGCATGACGTGGGAATTTGGTGCTGATCCGCAGTGAACATAGAAAACAGGCTGGTTTTCCAGCGTCAGCAGTTTTTCAACGCTTTTCATACATACATTAAAGATGAATTTTGGAGGTGTTGCAGGCCGCATATATTCCAAACCATCAATTATAAAGAAATTCCCGGCTGCTTCACCTGGAAACAGTCTGTTATCATAAGAAAAGCTCAAATGATGAACAGCATGCCCCGGAGTCTCTAAAATATTCAGTCTTTTCATGGTGAATAAAGTGTGGGGGATTAATCTTTTGACATCAACAGGCTGGGGTTTGCCATAAGCTTCTGCAATTTCACCAAGAACTTTAAGACTTCCCTTCCAGAGATTTGAAGGATCTGCAAGGTGCTTAATCCCTTTTTCATGGCAAATGACCTTTGCTTCGGGGAAATGTTCGAGTACTTTTGACAGTCCTCCGCAATGGTCAATATGGATATGTGTTAACAGAACGTAGTCCAGACTTTTTAGCCCAAGATCTGTTAATGAAGTTATCAAATTCAGGGATGAACTTGCAGGCCCCGTATCAATGAGTATATTATATTCACCCTGGCAAACCCAGGAGCCAAAAAAATGATTAAACCCGGGTCTGCTCTGTTCTATTTCAATTAAATGTATATTTTCTGCTGTTTTCATAGTATTTCAGTGGATAAGGATCGTGAATTTTATTAATTATGGGTAATTTGTTTTATTCTCAACCCTAAGGATTCGATCGAAAACAAATTGGCAATTTTAAGTGTTGAGGCGCCTGCCTGACAAGGCGTGAAAACGAAGGAATATCAAGATATTTATGCGTTTTCGTAACGCAGTCAGGCAGGATGGATCGACGCTTAAAATGCTAAGTTATTTTTGATCGAGTCCTAAGTATAAGTAAGTTTTTTGTAATTTTCAGCCATGCATCTGATCTGATGGCCGATGGTATAAACAACCCTTTTTCGAAATATCTGAAAAACAATTCGACATTTCATTTTTCCATATTTGCTCTTGTTCATCCAGGATTTCTATTAAAATATCGAGAGTTGTCATTGGATTCATAAGAACGCTCCGAAGAACAACAATACCTTTATTATAGTCATTTTCCATGAAGAGTGTTGTCCGTGAGACAAAGCTTTTACCGGCCTCCCTTTGTGAAATTTGCAGATTCCTGTTGATTTCATTTAGTTTTCCATTGATCTGTTTTTTTTCAGCAGAATCGGCGGTTAAAAGTTTTTGTTGAACCTGTGGTGGGCAGAATCTGTAGGTGATGATGTTTAATACCGGCCTGGTTACAAGTTGAAAATTCTCCCTTTGTTTAATTTCTTTGGCAAACATTGTGGCAAGTTCTATCCCATGATCAATCAGCAAAGCATAACCCTGGGTTCCCATGATTTTCAATGCGCTGTCAAGAATTAATGAAGTCGCTTCTCTGGATCCTGAAATCGATTTTATTCCAAGGTCAACAGAGCCGGGACGGTTTACATATTTTGCGTGATAGGTCACTGAATCCATAATGGTGGGGTCTTTGAAATAGACCATGCCGCAGGTCATGGACATGTAAAATTGTTTGTGTCCATCCACAGTTATGGAGTCTGCCGATTCAATCCCTTTCAGGAGGTGCCGGTACTTTTCGGACATGATTGTAGGACCGCCCCAGGCTGCATCAGCATGAAAGTGTATTTTGTGTTCCCTGCATATTTTATTAATTTCAACAAGGGGATCTATTGACCCTGTTTCCGTTGCCCCGGCAATGCCGATTATTGCCAGAATCTTTGTTTTGGAGCCCGGCCTGTTTAATTCCTTGATTGTCTGTTTTAATTTTTTAAGATCGAGCCTGTTTTCGGAATCGACATCCATGGGAATTATGTTTTTGTTTCCTATGCCAAGAAGGCCTGACGCTTTTCGCAGGGAAAAATGTCCTAATCTGGAAACCAGTATGACACATCTGTCCAGGCCATATTCTTTGTGTGCGGCTGCAATTCCATCTTTTTCCACCCCCTGGAAGTTTCCCCTTGGCGCCAGCGCCCTGTTTCTGGCCACCCATAATGCTGTAATATTTGCCAGGGTGCCGTCCTCTATAAAACAGCCTAATGTGGAATGGGGGTTTTGAATATGTTCCGTATAAAACTCATCAGTATTTTCAAACAGGAGTCTGTGAATTTTTGAAAGAAGCCGCTTTTCAAGAAGGGAAACTATTTTTGATGTTTCCAGCTTAACAACATTCTGGTTCAGTGCTGCAACAATGGTCTTGAGATGTACCATGAAAAACGGGATTGCAGAAGTCATATGACCGATAAAATATGGAGACGCAACATTGACTGCATGGGGTGCGATATCTTCGATAAGATCGGTTATAACATCAATCAGTTTTTTTTCGGGGGTTCTCCTTATAATGCTGTTTCTAAATCTGCCTGACATATCCTTTAGACTGGCTTTTTCTGTTACACCAACATGGGTGCTTAGAAAATCGTTGAGTCCAAAAAGGATTTTGTTCATATATTTTACCAGTGCTGATTTGGAAGCTTCGCTTTCAGGCTTGACAAATATTCTTTTAAGGGCATCCCAATCTGCAACAAGTTCTCCCTTTTTTTTAATATCCATTATTTTGAGATATGCTCCTCTCACTGATTTTTCGACAAATTTCGACAAATTTTATTTTAACAATGTTTGCTGTTTTTGACCAAATTATGCATTATAATCAGAGTAGTCGAATAATTATGTGATGTTTAACCAGACTTGTCCAAAAATAATATAAATCTATATAGTATACTATTTTTATTGATAAACAGTCAAGTTATCTTTTTACGGTTTCACGGGGTATCCTGCAAAAAAACAAAAAGAGGAAAAATGCCGTAATTGCTATCAGGCTGTTTAACAGAAATAAAGAATATGCTCCTGTCTTGTCAAACAGATATCCGTTAATGAGAAATCCTGTCATCATTCCAAGCCCGTATGTTACAGCATTATTTATTGCCTGTCCCAGTGTTTTATTTTTTTCTGGAGACATTGAGTCGATATAAAGGATGCTCGCTATGTGAAATGTCCCGTAAGTAATGGCATGTAAAATCTGGGTTAGTATAATCACTGAAGCAGACACACTAAATGCCAGAAGCAGCCATCTTGCAAAAGCGGTTAAAAAAGAAAAAATTAATATGTTTTCCAAAGAAAATTTTTTAAATATCCTGGCCGAGTTCACCATTATAAAGATTTCGGACAGTGAAGCCAGCCCCCAGGCTATCCCAATGAAAGAGTTTGAAAATCCTGATTTTGCGAGGTGTATGGAAAAAAATCCATAATAGGTTCCATGGCTTGCCAGCATTAAAAAACCGCAGAATAAAAAAAGCAGGACCCGTCTTTTTAAAAAAACTGCTTTTTCGGAAGATGCAGGTCTCTTTTTTATTGTAATATTGGGGATTTTAAGAGCAATCAAAGCTTGTATTAAAGAGCCTGCCAAAATAAAAAAAAGGATTATTTTTATGGAATAAAGATCAATGAGCCACCCAAAGAGTAGAACCGTTACAACAAAGCTTCCTGAGCCCCAGGCTCTGATCTCACCGTAATTCTTTTTAGCCTTTCCAAGTATATCCATGGTAAAGGCTTCGAGAAAAGATATGATCGGAGTATAAAAAAAACCGTGACACAGGGTAATGATAAGGATGAGCCAGAAGTTGCCTGTGAAGAGAAAAAAAATCCAGATCAGGGAACTAATGATATTGCAGAATATATATATCGGTTTTCTGGCGTTAAACCTGTCTGCAAGAATCCCCCATAGCAATGGGCATAGAATCATTGTAATAGATCTTGCTGAGGAGATGACCCCAATTTGAAAACCGGAAAATCCCAAATAATAGCAGTACAAATTAAAATATGGGAGAAAAGCCCCCATCACGCCAAAATAAAGGAAGTATTGGGACGCGAGTATTAATCTTTTTGAAAAATATTTTTTTTCATATCCCCGCAAAATTGCCACCTGTGGATTTTTAAATAATTATAGCCCCTGGGATCGCTCAAAATAAAGATTTTGGGTGCATGACCGGTGGTTGGAGTATTACACTCCCCCCGGCCTTTTCAAAATTATTATTTTAAAGTCTATATCATAGATGAAAACCTAAAAAAAAAAGCGGGTCAGACTAAAAGTCTGCCCCGCTGTCAAATTCTAATATTTGGTCGGGGCGAGAAGATTTGAACTTCCGACCCCTTGGACCCCATCCAAGTGCGCTACCAGTCTGCGCTACGCCCCGACATTATTATATAGACCCTCACAAAATATTACCTTCAAGTCCATCGTATTAGTCCAAATATGCTAACAACCTTTTTCTTTTTTGTCAAGAAATGATATTTTTCCCAGTGGTGTCTGACAATACATATATTACAATAGGTCTTCGAGTATAATCAAGGCGTCGACGGCAACAGGTTTTCCCTTGCAAATTATAAGGGGATTAATATCTATTTGACTTATCTCTTTATTATCGAGGCCTATTTTCCCC
>DAOWMW010000037.1 GCA_030642865.1 Desulfobacteraceae bacterium | reverse complement strand
TGCTTCCCGCAGCTCATCATTATCAAAGGGTTTGGGAACGTAATCATAAGCTCCGTTATTCATGGCTTCCACCGCGGTTTCGGCTGACGCATATGCGGAGATCATTATAACCACGGTTTCAGGACTAATCTCTTTTGAAAACTTCAGTACATCTATCCCTGTCATGTCCCCCAGTCTTATATCACAAAGCAAAAGGTCAAACTTTTCCTGCTTAAGCAGGAAAAGAGCTTTTTTGCCGGTTTTTGCACATAAAACCTTATAGCCTTCCCTTGAAAGAAGAATTTCAAGTACAGTCACCATACTCTCTTCATCATCCACAACAAGGATATGGTACTGTTTTGGTTTGTCTTCGGTTTTTTTATGGGAGTTGATCATTTTAAGGCCGCTCCTTTTCAAAGACTACCTTTCCCCTGACCAGGGTAAAAACAGCTCCACCCTTTATTTTCATACCATCAAAGGGGGTGTTTCTCCCCATGGATTTAAACTCTGCACTATTTACTTTGGAATGGTAATCAGGATCTATTATGGTGAGATCTGCAACAGCACCAGGTTTTAAGGTGTTTTCTATTCCAATTATCCTTGCAGGATTTTTTGACATTTTTTTAACAAGCTCATCCATTGAAAGGAATCCGTCTGTAACAAGCTTCAGGGAAAGGGGAAGAGATGTTTCAAGACCGACAATACCATTTGCAGCAAATTCAAATTCAACATCCTTTTCAATGGAGGAATGGGGCGCATGATCTGTGGCTATAACATCTATGGTACCGTCGGCCAGGCCTTCACGCACCGCAGTCCTGTCTTCTGCTGACCTAAGGGGGGGGTTCATCTTTGCAAAAGTATTATAACCATGAACTGCATCATGGGTAAGGGTAAAATAATGGGGGGCAGTCTCCGCCGTTACAGGCGCACCTCTTTTTTTTGCGTTCCTGATGGCATCAACAGATTCCCTGGTGCTGACATGGGCTATATGAAGAGGGGCACCTGTGAGTTCAGAAAGAGCAATGTCCCTCATAACCGCCACGCTTTCAGCGGCATTGGGGATTCCCCCCAGGCCCAGCCTGGTCGCAACTTCTCCTTCGTTCATAACCCCTGATTTTGCCAGATCCATCTCCTCGCAATGGGAAATTACCAGAAGGCCGAACCCTTTGGCATATTCCAGGGCTCTTCTCATCAAAAGGCTGCTGCGGACGGGAAAACCATCGTCTGAGACTGCTTTTACGCCAGCCTCTTTTAAATCAAAAAACTCACTTAAAATTTTTCCTTCAAGACCCTGGCTTATGGCGCCAACAGGATAAATGCGCGCATAACCTGCCGCCTCTGCCTGTTTCAAGATAAAATGGGTGACCTCTTTGCTGTCATTTACAGGATTGGTATTTGGCATGGCACACACAGATGTGAATCCGCCGTGGACCGCAGCCCTGCACCCTGTCTCAATGGTTTCCTTATACTCATGACCGGGCTCTCTTAAATGGACATGCATATCTATGAGCCCTGGAGTTACTATTAGCCCGCCTGCCTCAATTATTCTTATATCTTTTCCAAAAAATACAGGTTCAGCCTGCGTAATTTCGGCAATTAGACCATCTTTAATCAATATGTTCATGATCCCGTCTATATTCCCTGGATCAATAACCCGGCCGCTTTTAATCAGAATCAACATTCCAAACACCTCCTGCTGTGAGTAATAAGAGGGCCATACGAACGGCAACACCATTTTCAACCTGGTCGAGGATCACCGAATGTAGAGAATCAGCAACCTCCGGTGCAATCTCAAGACCACGATTTACAGGGCCTGGGTGCATTATAAAAACATCTTCTTTTGCACTTTCGAATCTTTTTTTTGTAATTCCAAATGCTTTGGAATATTCTCGCAATGTGGAGAATAAAAAACTCCCCTGCCGCTCTGTCTGGAGTCTTAGCGCCATAATAACATCCGCATCCTTTATAGCCTCATCAATATTTTTCGCAACAGAAGCGCCAATTACCTCTATTCCCCTGGGAATCATGGTGGGGGGACCAGCCACCACAACATTCGCACCCATTTTTGTAAAGCCAACACAATCTGATCTTGCGACTCTGCTGTGGGCTATATCCCCTATTATGGCAATCTTGAGGCCATCAATTCTCCCCTTTTTTTCCACAACTGTCATAATATCCAGCAAAGCCTGGGTGGGGTGGGCGTGCATACCATCCCCCGCATTAATAACAGAAACTTTGAGCCTTTGCGCCAGCATGGACGCTGCCCCGGCGCAGGAATGCCTTAAAACAATAACATCAGCATTCATTGCTTCTATATTTTTTGCCGTATCCACCAGGGTTTCCCCCTTGACAATACTGCTTGAACTCCCTGACAAAGAAATGGAGTCGGCACTTAAACGCTTTGCCGCAATATCAAAAGATGTACGAGTTCTGGTACTTGGCTCATAAAAAAAAAGGACCACGGTTTTTCCCCTTAAAGTAGGAACTTTTTTAATGGACCTTCCTGAAATTTCCTTCATTTTATCTGTCATATTCAGAATATATTTAATCTCATCCACTGATAAAGATTCCATATCCAGAATATCTTTTTTTTTAAACCCCATAATACCACCTGCCTTAGGTTTGCACAAAAATAAAGCAACTACTCAGCTATACTGCTTCAGTGTATTGCAACAGGTATAATCTGATTAAAACCAAACCCAAAATCATTTTGCGCAAGTCCTTACCTTAATATATCTCCGATTCTTCCCCATCTGACCCCATAATTATTCTTATCCCACGACCAGTATATAATAAAGGCCTGACCCTTTACTGCCTTTAGATTAACAAAGCCCCAAAACCTGCCGTCATGGCTGTTATCACGGTTATCACCCATTACAAATATAGAATCAGGGGGGACAGTGAGAGATTCTAAATTATCCCTGCGGCTATACTGGGCCGGCAAAATGCCAGGATCCATGTGTATTATATGTTTCTCATCTTCGAGCTCACCATTTACATAGACTTTTTTATCCCTGATTACTATGTGATCACCGGATATTCCAACTACTCTTTTTATAAAATCTTTTTCTGGATCTTTTGGGAACTTGAATACAACTATATCCCCCCTGTCCGGTTCTTTTACAGGAATAATCGTTTTTTGCAAAAAAGGAAGTTTAACTCCATAAATAAATTTATTAACCAGAATATGATCACCAATCAAAAGAGTCTCCTTCATCGACCCCGAGGGTATCTTAAATGCCTGGATAATAAAGGTACGAATAAAAAGGGCAAGAACAATGGCAAATAATATAGCTTCAATATTTTCACGGAGCCGGCTTTTTTTGGGTATTGTTTGATTTTTAGGTGATTTTTTTTTGAGTTTCAATTAATTAATATATAGATCTGCACAGAAATAATTTCACATGGTTATCGGGTCGGGCAAAAGCCCCGATTTATATTGTAGTACAAACGTAACTATTCAGGCAATATCTGTTGCAATACACTGAATCAGTTTACGTACAAACTTGCGAAATTAATTATCTGAAATACCTATTACTCCTTGTTTTTTATAAATTAACATAAATTTGGAGTCTGGTTTTAATTATGGCCATATTTTGACATCTGATGGCGGAGGTTATAACCAGCCCCTGATTTGGGATATATAAGGATATAGTATTCTCAACAAAAGATTCGAGAGTATTCCCGCTACAAGATCATCCATGACTATACCTGCTCCACCTGACATTTTTTCATCAAAAAATCGTATGGGAAAAGGCTTTATAATATCAAAAAACCTGAATATAATGAATCCGGCAGCGCAAGAGGTAATGTTAAAAGGAATACATAGCATGGTCACCATGATTCCTGATATTTCATCAATAACAATACTGCCGGGATCCTTTTTGTTTAATATTTTTTCAGCTTTGTGGGAAATTATAACTGCAAAAAAAACAAATAACAAAAGGAAAATAATGGCTCTCTGACAAGAAATTAAGGAAAGAAAAAAGCAAGGGAAAAGGCCGATAGCGGTTCCAAATGTACCTGGCGCAAAAGGTATTTTCCCTGTATAACATCCTGTGGCACAAAATATAAAAAATTTAGACGGTAATATCATAAAAAAGTTTTTATTACCCAACATATATTTTGTCAAGAATTATAGATTTCCCTGTTTAACCACCGGCCCATGGGTTTATGCTGCATACGCCTGAACTTATTAAAAAATTATAAAATTTTCGATTCAAAAATCGATCCGGTTATTATAGCATAAACAGTTTTTATGGGAATATTTTTTTCCGTTGCTATTTTTTTGCATACTTCATACTCAGGAACAATTTGCTCAACCCCCTTTGGATCCACCATGGCTTTTACCTCTACTTCGCCAAATTGCGTATCTATTTTCAGCATTCTTCTGGAAAGTTTTTTTCTTCCAACAGTATAATGCCTGAGTCCTGATGAAGTTGTCTCTGTCAATATCAGAGCTGCAATAGCCCCCTGCAGTTCCATGGGGCACAATACCTGCATTATTGTGCCGGGTCTGTTCTTTTTCATAAAAGCAGGAATCCAGACCACATCAAGGACACCTGCTTTAAAGAGCCGCTCCATGAGAAAACCATAGATTTCAGGATTCATATCATCAATAACCGTTTCAATAACCGTTATCTCATCATCCTGACAGTATTCAGAATTCAAAGCTGCAGAACCTGTTATTATTCTAAGGATATTAGGTCTTGTTTTATGCTCCCGTTTTCCGGCTCCGTAACCGATTTTGTTTATTAACATATCGGGTATGGACCCAAAGGACTCTGCAAAAAAAGAGACCAGGGCTGCTCCTGTGGGGGTTGTAAGCTCATGGGGAATTTCTGTGCCATAAACAGGCGCCCCCTTTAAAATGGACAGGGTGGCAGGAGCAGGAACAGGAAGATTTCCGTGACTGCAGGTAACAAAACCTGTACCCAGGGGTATCCTTGAAGAAACAACCTTTTTTATACCCAAAAGCTCCATGGAGATAGCCGCACCCAGAATATCAACAAGGGAGTCGATTCCACCTACTTCATGAAAATGAACCTTTTCCAGGGGAGTGCCATGTATTTTTGCCTCTGCCCTGGCGATTTTTTCAAAAATTCCCAGGCCTGCCTCCTTGACAAAGGGAGACAATCCGCTTTTTTTTATCAGTGATTTAATCTCTGCATAGTTTCTTGATGGAGCCTTATTCTCAGTCAGGTTTACCTGAAGACTTTTGGCTGTTATGCCGCTGCGGCATACCGTATTAACAGTTATATCAAAGCCGGTTAAAGAAATCCTGTAAAGTTTATCTTTAACCAGATCCATATCCACGCCAAGGTCGGCAAAGGCCCCTAAAACCATATCACCACTAATTCCTGAAAAACAATCAAAATATGCTATCATTATCTTTTTTTTTGGCTTATAAAGGTTATCAGATAATAACCCTGTTTTTAAAATTGGCACGAGGCCAGAGGGAAAATATAGTACCCTGGCCACCAACAACTCTGTTACTTTATCTGTGTAAGGATTGGGGATGAAATAAATTCACGATCCCAAGTAGGGGCAAACCCTGCATGGTTGCCCGGAAGAATCCATTTCTGCCCTGCAGATATGGGGGGATATGGAATCCGCCCCTGCTTTGAAAAACCGGGGTATTACGTCAGCAGGAAATAACACCTTTCGTAATTTTGTCACTGCCACAATCTGTGGCAGATAGTTTTTTAAGGACATGTCATGCAAATGATATATACATAAAATAAATATTTATTCAACAAATTACATGTTTCACCCATTACCAATCCACAATCAATTGCAGCGAAAAAAGCTTGATTTGGGCTAAATCTTTTTTTGATTTTTTTCTGTTTTGACTCCTTTATAAAAGCTTTCCCTGCTTGACATTACAACATGCAGTATTATTTTTAAAGACAATAAATTACTAATGCGCAACAATAGGAAATTTAGGAGCTTGGACCGGCATATGACAGCTAAAGAGGAACAACTCAAAGACTCTGAGACAGGAAAAAACAGTGGGGGCGGCCCTGTTAATACGACTGTTAAAGAGAATGATAATTTTGAGAAAAAAGACGATGATCTTGGAAAAGAGACTGATGGCCCTGAAAAGCTTTCAAAGGGTGAAACCGACTCTGCAAAGCCGGATGCAAGCGAATTGCAGGACCGTCTTTTAAGAGTCTCCGCTGAATTTGAAAATTATAAAAAGCGTTTTGCCAGAGAGATGGATGACTTTAGAAAATTTGCAAATGAGGCATTTGCAAAGGAGTTACTCCCTGTTATGGATAATCTGGAGCGAGCAGTCTTTTCCTCAGAAAATAATGCAAATAATGAAAAGGGACTTCTTGAAGGAGTAAAAAAGACACTCAAAGAACTTCAAAAAGCTTTGCAAACCTTTAGCGTTAAAAAAATTGTATCTCTGGATCAGCCATTTGATCCCAGATTTCATCAGGCAATTATGCAAGAGGAGGTCAAAGATCAAAAAAACAATATTGTGCTCAAGGAGCTTCAAACCGGATACATGATCCATGACAGACTCCTGAGACCTGCCATGGTAGTTGTCTCCAAAGCAGTCCCAGAGGCTGAACAAAAAAAAACAGACTAAAATGATCAATATATATTGATATAAAATATATTTAGGGAAGGAGGAAAAAAAATGGGGAAAGTAATCGGCATAGACTTAGGTACCACAAATTCATGCGTGGCAGTCATGGATGCTGGAGAAGCAAAGGTAATAACCAACCCTGAGGGAGGACGAACAACCCCTTCTATTGTTTCCATCTCGGAAAGTGGTGAACGCCTGGTGGGTCAAATAGCAAAAAGGCAGGCAATTACAAATCCTGAAAATACAATTTTTGCTGTAAAAAGGCTTATAGGCCGCAAATTTGCAGCTCCAGAGGTTCAGGGGGATATAAAAATTTTGCCCTATTCCATGGAAAAAGCAGACAATGGCGATGTCAGAATTAATCTGCGCAGCAAAAAGCACAGCCCTGCTGAGATATCATCCTTTATTCTTGCGAATATTAAAAAAACAGCTGAAGAGTATCTTGGAAGCGAAGTAACAGAGGCGGTAATAACTGTTCCTGCTTATTTTAACGACAGTCAGCGCCAGGCCACCAAGGATGCCGGTAAAATTGCAGGCTTAAATGTTTTAAGAATTATTAATGAGCCCACAGCCGCATCTCTTGCATATGGTCTGGATAAAAAAACAGACGAAAAAATTGCTGTTTTTGATCTGGGGGGTGGAACCTTTGATATATCAATACTCGAAATCGGTGAGGGTGTCTTTGAAGTCAAATCCACCAACGGTGATACCCATCTTGGTGGTGAAGATTTTGACCTGACCATTATAAATTATCTGGCTGATGAGTTTAAAAAAGATCAGGGCATAGATATAAGAACCGACAAAATGGCTCTCCAGAGATTAAAAGAGGCTGCTGAAAAAGCAAAAATGGAACTCTCTTCATCTCTGGAAACAAACGTAAACCTCCCCTTTATTACAGCTGACGCAAGCGGACCAAAGCATCTTGATATAAAATTGACAAGGGCTAAATTAGAAAGTCTGGTCTCCTCTTTGCTGGACAAACTGGTAAAACCTTGCCAAACAGCCATTAAAGACTCCGGATTAAAACGGGATGCCATTGATGAAGTCGTTCTTGTGGGTGGGATGACGCGGATGCCGGCAGTGCAGGAAAGGGTGAAACAAATATTCGGAAAAGATCCCCACAAAGGGGTTAATCCCGATGAAGTTGTAGCCATTGGCGCAGCAATACAGGGAGGGGTTTTAAAAGGAGATGTGAATGATGTTCTTTTACTCGACGTAACACCTCTCTCTTTGGGGATTGAAACCCTTGGCGGTGTAATGACAAGGCTTATTGAAAAAAATACCACAATCCCTGCCAAAAAAAGCCAGGTATTTTCCACTGCTGCAGATAATCAGCCTGCTGTTTCGATTCATGTTCTCCAGGGTGAACGGGAAATGGCAACCGGCAACAAAACCTTGGGACGCTTTGAACTTACGGGGATACCTCCTGCACCGCGGGGAATGCCTCAAATAGAAGTTACATTTGATATAGATGCCAATGGAATTGTAAATGTATCTGCAAAGGACCAGGCCACAGGGAAGAAGCAATCGATTCAAATAACCGCATCCTCTGGTTTATCTGATGCAGATATTGAGACTCTGTTGAAAGATGCTGAACTGCATGCTGAAGAAGATAAAAAGGCAAAGGATCTTGTCCTGGCAAAAAATGAGGCGGATACGCTTATCTACTCCACAGAAAAATCATTAAAAGAACTGGGTGACAAGGTGGATGCTGAGACAAAACTCAGTGTTGACAGTATAATTCCCCGCCTTAAAACAGCAATGGAGGGTAACGACGCAGAAGAAATCAAACGGATATCTGAGGAATTGTCACAAGCTGCTCATAAACTGGCAGAAGCCATGTATAAAAATGCGGCAGAGCAGGGTCAGCCCCAGGAAGGATCTGGAGCAGGAGGTGGTGAAAGTAGTACCCAGGGTGCAGCGGCGCCCCATGATGATGAAGATGTGGTGGACGCCGACTTTGAAGAGGTCAAAGAGGACGATAAAAAATAATTGTTGATAATTTGCCATAACATCGGCCATCAGGTTCCAAAACTAAGCTATGGCTGATGTTATAGTCCAACTCTGATTATTTGCCAAATAACTTACAAATAATGTTGATATAAATTTTATCAGTTGGTATTACCTTATTAAGAACGGGGGCGGGTTTCAATTTACAGTTATTATGATTCATTAAAGGAGTTTTTTTAAACTAAAAGAAGCAGCGTCGTAAATAAGGGGGGTATAATTATGAAAGCTGGAATTATTTTTACAGGTTCCGGGCCGATACTTGTTATAACATCCTTTAATTCTTTTACCGACCCGGGATTAATTGAAAAGCTGAACATTAAAGGTATAAAAAAGTTTATTGCATACGAAATTGCTGAAGATATGGTAAAGGAAAAGTATGGAAAACATTACAGCATTATAATGGGTGATTTGCACCAGGCAGATGACCTGCGTGTTGTTGATTACGACGGGCATCATGTTCTTTACAACTTTTCCTTTAAAGATTTTGGTGAGCCGGTTCATCATGAACCTTGATAGATAAATAATTTTAACAGTAAAAACTGGCAGCTCTTTTTATGAATAATATTTTTCCCCTTGCAATCATCCCACAATCCATACTGCCTGGTTGGGGAGCATATTGATAACTTTTTTGCTAACCCGCCCTAAAAAAAAATCCTGAACAGCGGAAAGGCCCCGCCTTCCGACTACGACGGTGCCCCAATCTCCTCCTGTGGCTTCGTCCGCAAGAGCAGCAGCGCGGCTGGCACTATCAGGTATTATTTTGGTAAATATTTTTTCTAAAGGTATGTTATAACTATTGAGAACATTTTTGGCCTTTTCCATTTTAGGGAGCATTTTATCTTTATTTACTTCAAGCCATTTAATTTCATCATCCGGTAAAAAAGCAGGGCCATACCCATCGTAAAAAATATGTATCGGTCTTATTATATA
>DAOWMW010000075.1 GCA_030642865.1 Desulfobacteraceae bacterium | reverse complement strand
TTGTTTCCGCAGACATCTTTGACGGTTCAATAAAATTTATATTTTTTCTCAGAGTAATCTGACGTAAAGCCTCCATAACACGCGCAATATCTATACCCCTTGGGCATCTCACAGAACATGTATGGCAGGAAGCGCAAGCCCAGTATGTATTCAGATTAACCAGACGATCCCCCATGCCCAATTGTGCAAGATGCATAACCTTTCGAGGAGAGAATTCCATGTATTCGGACATGGGGCATGACCCTGTACAGGTTCCGCACTGGAAGCAAAGCCTTACATCTTGTCCGCTTAATTCTTTAATTTTCTGGACAAAATCTTTATTTATTGTTTTAGGTAAAATTAAAACCGACATTATTTCCCTCTTTATTTTGTATAGATTTTCAGATATACCTCGTATAACATTATTTTTGGGCGAGCCCTTAGTTCTTTAAAAGGTGCTGAGTGGAGACACATATCAGATGAATAATCACAGTTATTTTTGTGCGGACAATAGGCCCCATTTCGGGACAGTCACTTTCTAAAAAATTACCCAAATTTTTATAATTTAATAAAAAGGCATTCATTTTGTCAAACAAATTTTAGATGCCTCCCCCCAGACGTCTCGCAAAATTATTTCACATCGTTAAACTGCATAGAATAAAGTTTATGATATTCACCGTTTTTACCATGCAACTCCAGGTGGGTTCCTTCTTCTTTTATCTCTCCCTTTACCATTACAATTATTCTGTCAGCATAACTTATGGAGGACAGCCTGTGGGCAATAATAAATGTGGTTCGTCCCTTCATTAAATTTTCAAGAGCTTTTTTTACAAGGGTTTCAGCTTCTGTATCAAGGGAAGAGGTTGCCTCGTCAAGAATAAGTATGGGAGCATCTTTAAGCAAGGCTCTGGCTATACAGACCCGTTGTTTCTCACCCCCTGAAAGCCGTCCACCAAGTTCTCCTGTGCAAGTATCAAATTTTTCAGGGAGAGCCTGAATAAAATTATATGCATAGGCAGCTTTTGCAGCATTTTCGATATCCTGAAAAGATGCGTTTTTATTACCATAAGCTATGTTATTCTTAATGGAATCATTAAACAGAAAGGGAGCCTGTGTAACCAGGGCAATCTCCTTTCGAAGGGAAGATATGGACAAATCTCTTACGTCAACCCCGTCTATTTTTACAGCGCCTTTGCAAATATCATAAAACCGTGGAATAAGGTTAACAAGGGTTGTTTTACCTCCACCGCTGGCTCCAACCAAAGCAAGAATTTCCCCCTTTTGAACATGGAGGTTAATATGGTTTAAAACCAGTTCATCAGCATATTTAAAAGAAACATCGTGGAAAGTCACATCATGGGGCCCTGGATGAAGAATTGCAGAATTTTCAGACTCTTTAATATCTGTCTCCCTGTTTATTATATCAAAAACCCTGTCTGCACCGGCAAGCCCTCCCTGAATAACATTATTCAATTTACTCAGTTTTTTGACAGGGCTGTAGAGCATGAGAACCGCCGCTAGAAAAGAAAAAAAAGTTCCAGGGGTGGATTCACCGGAAATTACCATGGACCCCCCATACCACAAGACAAGAGCAACCCCAAGTCCTCCAAGAAATTCCATTATTGGTGAAGTCATGGCCTTGGCCAGTGTTGATTTCATCTCAAGCCTGAAAAGTTCTTTTGATTTTATATAAAACCGTTCTTTTTCATGGGACTCCATCCCAAATGCCTTTACAACCATATTTCCTGAAAAAGTTTCGTGGAGAAAGGAGTTGAGCTCCCCCATGACCGCCTGTGCTCCCGAGCTGACTTTTCTAACCTTTTTGCCAAGCTTGACAACAGGATAAAAAGCCACAGGGAGAACAATCAAGGCAAAAACAGCCATTTTCCAGTCCCTGTACAATATTACACCAATCAGGCCGATAATTGTAAAAGAATCCCTTAAAGCACCGGTTACAGCGGATGAGACCATGGCTTTGATTATATTAACATCATTTGTTATCCGAGCCATTAAAACCCCGGTGGTCTCTTTATGGAAAAAAGAGACAGGGAGATCAGAGATCTTGTCATAAAGCATGTTGCGGAGCTTTCTTATTATGTTCTGCCCCACATGGGACATTAAGTATTCCTGACAAAACACTGCTGTGCCAAGAATGAAATATACAAAAATCACAGCCAGTGGAATAACCTTGAGCATGCGGACATCTTTGTTAATAAAGATATCATCCACAGCAGGTTTTATTAAAAATGGTATGGCAGATGTTGCGCCGGCAATAACAAGCATACAGAGCATTGCCGTAAAAAGCCGCAGCCAGCTGTTTTTTATAAGCTCTAATAAATACTGATTTCTGATTTTTGTTACTGAGTCAGATCGATTTTTTGCTTTCATGTGATTTTATGGTTAAAATGAAGATCAGCCTCCTTTGTAATTCTGTTTAATTCATCTTCAAGAGCTTTTCTGCAAATGTTTTCCTGTTTTTTGTCAGCTTTTGGTTCAACATATAGAGGTTTACCATAAACTATTCGGCATCTGGTAAAAGGATAAGGAAGAATAAATTTATCCCAGCTATTAAAAATTTTGATTTTTCTTGCGCTGTAGGTAAGGGGCACAATGGGGTATCCCATTTTCTTCGCCAGAGTTATTATCCCTCCCTTGCATTGGAATCTTGGTCCCCTGGGGCCATCTGGTGTGATCGCCCCCGGCCTTGTTTTTTGTTTTAAAACTCTTATAAGACCTGCCAGGGCCCGGACGCCCCCCCTTGAGGTAGAACCCCGAACAGTCTGGTTTCCCTGCCTTTGAAGAATTCGGCTTATAATTTCGCCATCTTTTGAGCTGCTAACAATAATCGCACATTCAGATTTTTTATGAATATAACACATAAATAGAATTCGTGAGTGCCAGAGTGCAAATATAAATTTTTTTGAAGAAAGAACGGAACTTACACTGCTGTACCCAACAGTTTCTATTTTTGTTGTAAAAAAAAGAGAATTTATAAAAAGATTTCCAAGAAAACCCGTAAGACTCCCTTTTAATTCAATAATATTTTTTTTGTTTTTCTCAAACATCTATTTTTTTACACAACAATTTTCTGCAAGATCCAGGGCTATTTCCGCAACACGCCTGGAAGCACCAGGACATCCCAGTAAAGCTTTGATGCCGAGGAGCTTTTTTTTGACAGCTTCCAGTTTTACCTGATCCTTTAGCAGGTTATTAACAGTATCTGCTATTTTTTCCGGCGAAGCATCCTCCTGAACCAACTCAGGGACAATCTTTTTTCCGGCTATAAGATTCACTATTCCTATATATTTTACTTTTATCAAAGCCCTTCCAATCCTGTAACTCAAAGGGGAGACTTTGTAAATTATAACCATGGGAGTTTCCAAAATAGCAGTCTCCAGGGTCACAGTTCCCGATGCAGCCACAACTATTTTGCTCTTTTTGATAACCTGATCAACGCTTTTAGAATGAATTTCAAATTTAGTAGTTCCCTTGTAATCTTCAAAAATCCGGTTCACAAGACTTTTATCAACGGTGCTGGCCAGGGAAACAATAACCTTAAGCCCTCTGTTTTTGGCAGAAATGAGATCTGCTGCATCGAGCATCACTGGAAGATGACGTACAATCTCACTATTTCTGGAACCTGGAAGTATCCCTAAAACCAGATCAGTCTCTTTTCGGAAACCAGGGCATTTGGTGGAGGAGTTATCGTCCAGCAAAGGATGCCCCACAAAAGAGACGGGAATAGCATGCTTTTTATAATATATTTCCTCAAAAGGGAGTATCACAGCCATATGATCCACCAGCGCTCCTATCTTTTTTATTCGGCCCTTCCTCCATGCCCAAATCTGGGGGCTTATGTAATAAAGAACAGGGATCCCATTTTTTTTTGCAGCACCCGCAACATGGAGATTAAAATCAGGAAAATCTATCAGGATCAAAAGGTCTGGCTTAAGGGTCTGTATCAGTCGCCTGGCAGCAGCAAGTCCTTTTAATATGCCTGGTATTTTAAAAAAAACTTCTGTGATTCCCACAACACAAAGCTGGGAAGCATGGGCTATGAGTTTCACCCCGGCAGCTTGAAGCGCCTCCCCGCCTATGCCGCAGAAAAAAAGATTATCCCTTTTTTTCTTCATTGCCTCAACAAGTTTAGCTCCATGTTTATCACCAGAAGCTTCACCTGCTATAATCATGATATTTTTTTTTTTTATTTTCAACTCCTCCATGAACTATAACCCCAAAAATCGGGTGTTGGCCGAATGAATCTGCTCCATTGTATTAAGAGCGATCTCCAGGGCATCACGCCCCATCTGCCCGGTCACCTCGGGTGTCTTCCTCCTTTTTACAGAATCGATAAAAGAAAAAAGTTCCTTTTTTAAAACATCGGTCTGGGAAAACTCAATTTTTTTTATTCCCATACCGGGAATGAGCCCGTTTGCTGTTTTTGCGTCTTTACCTATAATTGTTATGTTCTGGTTGGCAAAATCAACAGATATATAGGCATCTCTTTGGAAGAGCCTGATTTTACGCTCATTTTTAGTGGAAATTCTGCTTGCAGTAATATTTGCAATACATCCACTTTTAAACTCCAGGCGGGCGTTTGCAATATCAACATGGCTGGATATAACAGGAACACCCGAGGCCTTGATACTTTTAATTTCTGATTTGACAAAATTTAATATAATATCGATATCATGGATCATAAGATCAAGCACCACGCTTATATCTGTCCCCCGCTCCTTAAAAAGGCTTAACCTGTGGGACTCAACAAACATCGGTTTTTTTAAAATTCCATCCAGAGCAACCACAGCAGGGTTAAACCTTTCCAGGTGCCCCACCTGAATGATAAGCCCCCTTGATTCTGCATGATTTAAAAGCTCATCTGCCTCACTAAGGGTGGCTGTTATCGGTTTTTCAATGAGTACATCTATATCCTTTTTTAAAAAATCGAGGGCAACAGAATAATGTCCTGGAGTAGGAACAACTATACTGACAGCATCAACAATCCCCAGGAGGTCTTTGTGATTGAAAAAGGCTTTTGTTGATAATTTGTCGGCCACGGCAAGAGCCTTTGGTTCATCAGTATCAACAACACCCACAAGCTCCACGTCATCCATGAAAGCATATTTTTCAGCATGAAATTTTCCAAGATAACCGGTCCCCACAACCCCTACGCGAAGTTTTTTCTTTGTTTCTTGCACCTTAATCACCTTTTTCAATGGCAACAATTGCGATTTTATACTTATCTGCAAGGGAGATCATCTCTTCTTTGTCAAAGACCAGAGTCTTTCCAGCTTCAATTGCAAGAACCCTTGCTTTTGCTTTATGCATATTCAAAATAGTATCTGCTCCAATTGCAGGGACGTCAAATCTTGTATCCTGGTCTGGCTTACAAACCTTGACCACCACAGCGGAACCGTTTCCCAGGGTACCCCCTCTTTTAATTGTTGCATCTGTTCCATCAACCGCCTCCACCGCTAAAACAGATCCTCCGCCAACCACAACGCATTGTCCTATATCGAATTTCCCTATCTCCTTTGCCAGGTTCCACCCAAGCTCGACATCTTTTTTTTCGGCTTTTGTCGGCTTTGACCTTGTCCAGCACCCTTCCTTTGCCAGTAAATCAGGAAGAAGAAAGGTTGAGGGGAGTATTTGTATCCCTTCCTTTTCCAGCAGCCCCGCAAATGCGGTCAATATGGTATCATCATGGGTATGCCTTAATCTGGCAATGAGAGAGATGGCCTTTATGTCGGGCCTGACATCTAAAAACATCCTGGTTTTTTTGATGGCGCCAATTATCACGGCTCTGGTTACTTTATTTGCTTTAAAAAATTTAATAAGCCGATTGAGCTGTCCCAGGTGTATCCACTTGATAGACTCCACATATTCTTCAAGTCCGGGATCCGCTTCATTAATATATGCCGCGGCAAAAACTGAATAATCTTTTGATTTTGCTGCCTTAGAAAAAATTATAGGGAACTGACCGCTCCCTGCTATGAGTCCAATTTTCATAAAAATGGTTGTTTTATTGTAACTGTCTGGTTTAGGATTGGAGATGAAATAAATTCACGATCCTTAGGCAGGGGCGGATTCCATAACCGCCCTGTCCATATCCATATCCCCATTCTGTCCCTGCAAAAAATAGTTACCTTTCATCTTGTGATACCCCGTTGGGATAATTTAATAAACTTGATAAGGGAGAGTACTTCCGGAGTCTGATCAATTTCTGCCTTAATTCGCTCAATAGCCTCATTTAAGGCAAGACCAAAACGAAAAATAATTCTGTAAGACTTTTTTACCGGCGATAAAGCCTCTTCTGAAAATCCACAGCGCTTTAATCCAACCTTGTTTAATCCATGGAGTTTAGCCCTGTCTCCAGCCGCGATAACAAAAGGGACAATATCCTTTACAACAGCGGCTTTACCCCCTATATATGCATAATCACCAATTCTTACAAATTGGTGAACAGCGGTGAGCCCGCCAATGGTAACATTACTCCCAATGGTTATATG
>DAOWMW010000103.1 GCA_030642865.1 Desulfobacteraceae bacterium | reverse complement strand
GCAATTTTAAGTGTTGAGGCGCCTGCCTGACAAGGCGTGAAAACGCAGGAATATCAAGATATTTATACGTTTTCGTAACGCAGTCAGGCAGGATGGATCGACGCTTAAAATGCTAAGTTATTTTTGATCGAGTCCTAAGGTTCGTAAAAAATTTATAAAGATTGTCAGATAATTCAAGAATTGAGCAGGGAGATAATTCTAATCGTAATCTCCCGCGGATAATGGAGTGAAATGATTTATATGACCATCGATAGTAAAAAAGTACATTGTCGGAGCTTCGTGCTGGTAATTTAATAAAAAATAATATATAAAAAACGTAACAACTCTTTAGCAACTTCCACTATACAATATATCTACAATAGTCAAGTAAAATAAAATATTTGCAAAATCGATATAATGAAATTTTTATCTGCCCTGACCGCATCCACAATCCAGATTCTCTAAAATAACACCAATTTTAATTTTTTTTTAAAAGAGCATCAGGCAGGTACTCACAAGAATCTTTTTATTTAAAATTGATAAAAAAATAGTTTTTATTGACATATAAATTATCATTAAATATTTATTCTATAGATTAAATTTTGGTAACTGTTCATCTGGTCAGAATAAAGGTATTCAGGCTGAAGGCCAAAGGTACCCCAAAAACACAATTGCGGTGCTTTGCAGGGCCAGGGCAACCACACAGGGTTTGCCCCTACTTAGGGATTAGATCGATAAATGTAACGAGACCAGGCCGTGTTGAATAGTTTCATGCAAAAACCAGCACCTGACACCTAATAGCACAGGTCGAAATATTTTGATATGTGGACAAAATATGATGGAAGAAAAAATTTTATTTATAGATGACGACATTGATATAAGAGAAATAATTGAAAAATTCATTATCCATATGGGATACAAAGTTACAGTTGCAAAAAATGCCCATGATGCCTTAAACATTCTGAATTCCGAAAAATTTCCCCTTATAATCACAGATCTGAAAATGCCTGGAATAAATGGTACACAACTATGCAAAGAAATAAGAAAAGTAAACCAGACATCAATCATATATGCACTATCAGGGCACCTTGCCACGTTTAATCCTGATGATCTTATCAAAATAGGGTTTGATGGTCACCTTTGTAAACCAATAAGCTTTAACTCGTTTAACCAGGCCATTAAAGGTGCCTTTGATAGGATCAAACGCGTCTGAGAAATAAAATTTATCGCAAAAAAAGGATAATACATGAAGGACCTGATATTAACAGGTGGTAAAAAAAATATTGGATTTGTTTCTGTACGACTGGCCGGCACCGATGGCGTTTCCCTTGAAGCAGCAAAATGGGCTGAGGTCTTTAAAGAAGAAGGATTAAAATGTTTTTATTTTGCAGGGGAAAACGACAGGCCTCCAGAATCTTCCTACGTTCTCCCTGAAGCCGATTTCAGACATCCTGATATTAAAGATATTTATCATAACTGTTTTGGAGTAACAATCCGAGGCCGTTTTATTACTGAAAAAATTCACGAAATTAAACGAAAGATAAAGAATCACCTTTACAAATTTATTGAAAAATTCAATATTGATATCCTGATTCCCCAAAACGCACTTACGATCCCCTTAAACATACCTTTGGGGCTTGCCCTGACAGAAGTTATAGCCGAAATAGGAATACCCACAATAGCCCATCACCACGATTTTTTCTGGGAAAGGAAACACTTTTTAATAAATGCTGTATGGGATTACCTTAACATGGCATTTCCCCCTCATTTTCCTTCAATAAAACATGTTGTTATAAATTCTTCAGGGGGAAATCAGCTGGGTTTACGAAGTGGGATCTCATCAACGATTATTCCCAATGTCATGGACTTTGATATCCCGCCCCAAATTAATGACCCCTATACAAAGGATGTAAGGGAGAGCCTGGGAATCAGGGATGATGAACTTTTTGTACTGCAACCCACACGAGTTGTACAAAGAAAAGGTATCGAGCATGCCATAGAACTGCTTAACAGGCTAGATATAAAGTCAAAGCTAGTCATATCCCATGCCTCCGGGGATGAAGGATATGATTATGAACAAAGAATCATAGAATATTCTCATTTAATGAAGGTTGATACTATTTTTGTATCGGAGATCATCGATGAACAGAGGGGAACCACCAAAACAGGGAAGAAGATATATACACTTAATGATATTTATCCCCATGCGGATCTTGTCACATACCCATCCACCTTTGAAGGTTTTGGCAATGCATTTCTTGAGGCTGTCTATTTTAAAAAGCCCATAGTTGTTAATAATTATTCAATCTATGAAACCGATATAAAACCTAAGGGGTTCTCTGTAATAGAACTTGATGGATACGTATCTGAAGAGACTGTTTGTCGGGCCAGAGAGGTACTTGGCGATGAAGACTTACGTGACGAGATGGTTACACACAACTATGAAATAGCAAAACGATATTTCTCATACTCTGTCCTGCGGACAAAGCTTCGCAATATATTAGCAGATATCCTCTAAAAAAAGTAAACAAACAGCAGGGCTTTCATATATTCAAACCGATTAGAAATAGAGGGATAAGCTTATGTTTTTAGAATCAACGGATACAGAAATAAAAACTCTGGGAAATGCCAGGATACCCACCTCCTATTATGACCAGATGCTGGATAAATGTGTAAGAGAATTTGTTAATGAGAAAGAGAAAATTGTTATTAATGTATATTCAAACGAACTTGCAGATACTTTTAAAAAAGGAGAAGAACCCCGTGCCCTTGAACAGGCCGGGCCCAGAAAGACAATTTATTTTGATCCGAGCAAATTAAGATGCGCCCTTGTTACATGCGGAGGACTATGCCCAGGCTTAAACGATATAATACGTTCCATTGTTCTGGAGCTTTTCCACGGGTACAAAGTTAAAAATATTTACGGAATCAAGTATGGGCTCCAAGGGTTTATCCCCAAATACGGACATGAAATCATGGAACTTTTACCTGAATCCGTTGAAAATATCCTTGACACAGGGGGAACGATTTTAGGATCATCAAGGGGGCACCAGGATATTGATGAGATTGTCGATTCCCTGGAAAGGATGAATATTGGAATACTCTTCATGATAGGGGGTGATGGGACCCTGATGGCGGCCTCCAAAATAGCAGACAGTATAACAGCAAGGGGTTTGAAAACCAGTATTATAGGCATACCCAAAACCATAGATAATGATATTTTTATGGTATCCAAATCCTTTGGGTTTGACACTGCCGTGGATGTAGCAACAATATCGATAAAAGGAGCTCACAACGAAGCTCTGGCATATCACAATGGCATAGGACTTATTAAACTCATGGGGAGGCATTCCGGTTTTATTGCTGCAACAGCTACACTGGCGCAGCAGGACGTAAACTTTACACTGGTTCCTGAAATCGATTTTGACATGGAAGGGCCAAATGGGCTCCTGAATAAGCTTCACACGCGGCTGAAATCAAGAAAACATGCCGTTATTGTCGTGGCAGAAGGGGCCGGACAAAAATTTTTCAAACTTGATACTGATAAATATGATGAATCAGGAAATATCAGATTAAATGATATTGGCGTATTTTTAAAAAAAGAGATTACAGATTACTTCAATAAAAAGGACTTTCCATTTTCACTCAAATATATAGACCCAAGCTATATGATCAGAAGCCTCTCTGCCAATGCCAATGACAGTGTTTTTTGCGGTTTTCTCGGAAGAAATGCCGTGCATGCCGGCATGGCGGGTAAAACGAAACTGATCGTCAGCCACTGGAATAATCATTTTGTGCATGTTCCCCTGAAATTATCTGTGGGAAAAAGAAAGCAGATAGTACCAAACGGAAGATTATGGCGCAATATTCTTGAAGCCACAGGACAGGGCAGTTTGATAAACTGATATCCATGGCGGGCTTTGCCACAACCCAACTCATTTTAGAGACTGGTTTTCCTCCTGGCCATTTCAGGATATGAGTATTGAGCATTAAAAACAAATGTACGATCTGGTTTTCCTCATTATCCACTACTCAACACTCGACTTTCGATTCTAAATAGCCGACGATAAAGCAAAGCCCTGATTTTCTTGTTTTTTATTACAGCTTTTAAGGAGCGAGCCCTAAGGTACTAAATCTCACTTTCCTCTTTTTTTTCCATTCTGAAAGCATTTATTTCCATACCAGTCAATCTGCCTGCATATACCTCGAACAATACTGACCTCCCTGGCACGCAGTTGAATCCTGTTAAAAAAATCACGAAATTTTAACATCCAGTAGTCAGGGTTTTCAGGATTTATATAGCTTATCTTGGCAAGAATATCCTTTAACTGAGCATACATCCCTTCAAGCTCATGACGGCTGGCAAGTCTGGGAATATTTTTGTTACGTTCATCTGCGCCTGCATTATAAATCGCATAACAGATTATCATAACAGCCTGGGCAAGATTAATGGAAGAAAAATCAGCAGTCGGTATATTTACCAAAATATGACAAAACCTGATATCCTCATTTGAAAGGCCTTTATCCTCCTGGCCAAAAATTATTGCCACGTTATTGTTTGCCGAAATGGGAACAAGCTTTTCAGCTATAATTAAAGGAGATGTTACAACATGACGCTGCCCCCCCATACGGGCGGTGGTACCCACAACATAATGAAAGTCTGCAACAGCATCATAAAGATTGTCATGAACCTCAATTTTTTCAACCACGGGTGATACTGCATGGGTGGCCAGTTTCAGAATTTTGTCAAGATCATAATTTTCAGGAGCCACCACCTTAAGCCGTTTGATTCCCATGTTGCATGCAGCTCTTGCAGCGGCCCCAATATTTTCTGAATATTTAGGCCGGTGCAAAACAATTGTGACGTTTTCTAATTTTACTTTACCCTGCATCAGGCAACAATTTCAAGAGCACTAAAAAAATGACCTATTTCAAAATTTGCAGATTCACCGGAATCAGAACCATGAACCACATTTTTTTCAATATCAGTGGCAAAATCTTTTCTAATGGTACCTTCATCTGCATTTTTATAATCTGTTGCCCCCATTAATTTGCGATATCTCCCTATGACATCCTCACCTTCCAATACCATTACAAGAACAGGGCCGGAAATCATAAAACTTATCAAACTGTCAAAAAAAGGCCTTTCCCTGTGAACTGCATAAAAACCCTCTGCCTGAAATTTTGTCATATGAATCATTTTCATGGCAATTATGTTGATACTGTTTTCTTCCAGACGTTTTATAACTTCACCTATTATTTTTCGTGAGACACCATCCGGTTTTATTATCGACAAGGTTTTTTCCATTATCTTCTCCTTTGCAAGTTAAGGATCGTGAATTTTATAAATTATCCATAATTGCTTGTTCTTGTGCCCGTCTTCTGTGTTGCATCAATGGTCAAAATTGCGTAGGGGCATCCCCCTGTGGGTGCCCAAAATGCTCCGAGTATGCAACCCTTGATGCGCCTTGAAGGCGACCCCAAGCCCGGCGCAGATATGGGTAATCTTTATTTCATCCCCACTCTTTACTTGATTATTCACGCAGGGGCAGAATCCATTTCTGCCCTGCG
>DAOWMW010000053.1 GCA_030642865.1 Desulfobacteraceae bacterium | reverse complement strand
GATATTTATACGTTTTCGTAACGCAGTCAGGCAGGATGGATCGACGCTTAAAATGTTAAGTTATTTTTGGGCGAGCCCTAACTGCACAGGTCGCAATTTTTTGGACACTTCCCATTTAAACAGGCGACGAACCAACTTCAATCTGCAATATTTTCCCGATTGGAATATAGGCATTTAATGCATTTAATTTTTTACAAAGTTGTTCTTGCGCTTTTCGGCGACCAGGTTGCAGCAGTGGCTCCAACCGGACAACCACCCTGGCTGCTTCAGATTTTATCCATCCATGGGACTGAGTAACAGCATAAAACAAATCCACATATTCATTCTCATTCGGGTAATGGCATAATAACCAGTCAGTCATATCTTTACGTACGTTCCATAATGAAGCTGTGACAAAATCAAAAAGGGTTTTCCCTTCATTATCGATTTCTTTAAAGGAATTATAGTCCTCAAGGGTAGAAACATCCACCTTTTCGGGGAGTTGTTTTTTCTCATTGAGGAGCTTTGCAAGCTCGACTTCTAATTGGCATATTTCTGATTCTAAACGAGTTTTCAAGCTGTTCTCACGCCTTGAGCCATCTGTGTTTAAAACTTCCCTGGCTCCTGAATTTTTTTTATGTTTTTTATCAAGCTTTTGACGTGCAAGCTCTACTTCTTTCTCAATGGATTTGATAACAGGATTTGCTATAAGCTGTTTACCCCTATCCACTGTTTTAAAACCTGGGTGATAATAAAACGGATGCTTGTCATAAATCTGTTTAAATATATTTTCAGATGCTCCCCAGCGGCTCAATATAGCTTGTGCGCATTGAAGAGTATTGAGATATCTGCCAGCATCCCATGCGAGACCACATGCCCGACGATTGCTGGTCTGGTTCCAAAGATAAATTTTTTTGAGAGTAAAGGTTTGGGTTTCACCGTTTTGCTCCAGTGTGAACGTCTTCTCACCTTCAAAAATACGGTACTTTTTGTTGTTCATCTCAAAAGCTTCGTTAAAACAATTATCGTCTAACTCCTTGAGTTTTTTTGAATTAACGTGTTTTTCCCAAGTAACAAATTGAATCTTGTTTTTAATAAGAGAGTTAAAAAACGAGGCACCGCAGTCATCCTGGTCAAAGACCATAAGGGGGAACTCTGTCAGTTCCTGAGCCCATTTTTTTTTCAGCTCAACAATATGAGCTTTAATATCACCTTTTCCATCGTGAATCTGAAAATCAACAATGCGACCGCTTATGTCCCATGTAACTATATTTGTTTGTCCCTGCATCATCATTTTGCGTTGTGTGTTAAAGGCGGGATGCACCTTCTTTTTGCCAGTATATGGAAGGAGAAACCCATCTGCAAACCATGTACAGTCACCGACCAGCCCACATAAAAGCTGTCGCTTGAAAAATGACTTACAAAGAAATGTTGAAAATCGCAAGTTACAAGCTGTATAGAACCATTGCCAAACATTTTTTTTGTGAGGTAATTTATTAATACCCAAAATAAGTCCGGCTTCTTTTTGGTTAAGATTTTTCAATTGTTCCATGGATCTGATATTGTGGGCACCCATTAACAAGAAAACCAAAAATATTTTATAGCCAGATCCGAAATAACCCATTACCAGTTTCAACCATTGATTCGTATTGATTAAAACAATTAAATAAGGGAATATCCCTGCATAACGAGTAAATTTCCAATCATGAAGGGTTTTGAATGGTTGCTCATCTTTTGGGACAAATTGTTTTCCGAATTCAAAATCAAACTGTTGTTTTTTTTTTTGATTTTCTAATCTTTTAGCTTTTCTTTCTTTGGCAAAGGTGACAGCCCTGGCGCCCTGTGTACGTTTGCGTTGCGCAGGCTTGCGATGTCCCGCAAGTTTTTTGCCTATATTGGGATTATATCCCCCTGTCAAACCTTCCATTCCAAATTTTTTTTTGCTTTCTATGTAATTGTCTATCGTTTGCCTGCTAATATTAAGAGCTTCAGCCAATAACGATTTGGTTGCACCTGATTCAACCACATCAACAATAAATACTTTTTTTGCCGCCTTGTCAGAAAGATCAACCTTTTTAACAATTATATCGCGATTTTTGAGGATAATCAGGTGCTTATTTCTTTTGTTGAAAACCAAAGATAAATTTGCACCAATCGTTTTGGTGTTATCATTTTTTTCCTGCGTCGTGCCAGGAAGTAAAGTTTGCATAATCGATACCTCAATATGATATACGTAATATAGATGTTTTCAAAATATCAATAAAAAATATTTTTAACAACAAAAATTTATATTAAATAGAAAAAATATTTAAAATTAAGTATGTTACATTGGCAAATGTCCATTTCTTTTAATCAATTTTTTTATTTGTGTATGTCCAGCAAATCATTGTATACTAATAAGGATAAAATCTATTTCTGCCCTGCAGATCTGGACAAGGACAGGGCGGATACGGAATCCGCTCCTGTTTGATCCCCGCCAATTATTTTTTTTGCGTGAAGAGGTGCCCTTTGAGAGAAAAAAAACTTTATCTGAACGATCAAACATCAGGCACTCTGATTGAAAAGGATATATATTTTTCCGAAGATCCCAGAGACTTTGGATATATTGCAGAGAATATTCCGTGCCAGAATGCCTGTCCGGTTCATACAAATATCCCAGGGTATATAAGGTGTATATATGAAAAAAGATATGGAAGAGCCTATGAACTAAACAGGATGTATAATTTTTTGCCGGGTGTTCTTGGAAGAATATGCAGCAGGCCCTGTGAGTCTGAATGCAGGCATGGTGAAGAGGGTTTGGGGTCTTCTGTGGCCATATGCCATCTAAAACGTTCGGCTGCCCTGCTTAAGCCTGACTGGCACATGATAAAAGAGAATTTTTATGCCTCATCCGGAAAATATGTTGCAATTGTGGGGTCGGGTCCCGCCGGGCTTGCAGCTGCCCATGAGCTGACTATTCTTGGGCATAAAGTTATTTTATATGAAGCCATGGAAAAACCGGGGGGTATGTTAATGTACGGTATCCCTGAATTTAGACTTCCCAGGGATATTCTGGAAGAAGAGATAAAGCAGATTCTTAGACTCGGAATAGACCTTAAAACCGGAGTAAAAATAGGGGACAGGATTTCGTTAAAAAGCTTGCTAAAAGATAATGATGCAGTTCTGATTGCCGCAGGGTGTCAGGCTTCTTCAAAAATCAGAATACCAGGTGAGGAGCAAAAAAATATTTATAAGGGGCTTGATTTTGTAAAAAGAATTAATTGCGGAGAAAAAATAGATCCCGGGAAAAAAGTCCTTATAATAGGCGGCGGGTTCACCGCCATTGACTGCGCAAGGCTATCTGTACGTCTTGGAGCGGGGGAAGTCACTGTAAATATCAGAAAGACAAGAGAATACATGCGTATTAATGCAGATGAAAAACATGAGGCAGCCCTTGAAAAAATAAAAATTTACAGTCTTGTTCAGCCAGTTGAAATCAATTCTGACTCAAAAAGCGGCCCTACCGTTACTTTTCAGAGAACACGCCTTGAATATACTCCAGACGGAAAAGGTCGCGTTGCTGTTCCCATTTTAAAATCAGAATTTAAAATAAAAGCTGACACTGTAATACTTGCAACGGGTCAGGTTCCTGAGATGGATTTTTTAAAGATTCAAGATAAAGATAACGGACAACATGGAGGTACAAAAAAAGGATACACAACCAGCATACCCGGCCTCTATTTTGCCGGAGATTGTGTAAACGGTTCCACCAGTGTTATTACAGCTATTGCAGACGGGAAAAAAGCTGCCCGTAAAATTGATGAAACATTCATGAACAGAAAAAAAATAAAATCTGTTATAAGATTTGAAGAGGCTGGAGCAAATGACAGGATGCACACCTTTGATTTTATACCCAGGGTCGAAATGAAAACCCTGCCCCCCTTAAAGCGGTGCAATGAATTATCAGAGGAGGTGGAACTGGGATATGATGCTGAGGCTGCCCATGAAGAGTCAAAACGGTGCTATTTGTGCAATAGAATGTTTCAGATAGATACTGATCGCTGTATTTACTGTTTTGCGTGTATTGATGTTGCTCCCCGTGATTGTATTAAACTTGTTAAAGGGATTACCCTTAAACCGGACGGATCTTTTGGCGACCTGATTGAAACAGGCAAGTGGCACAAAACATCTTCAATTGCCATAGATAATAAAAGATGTATCCGCTGCGGACAGTGCTATGATGTATGCCCCATGAAGTGTATTACAATAACAAAGGTGGAGCTCATTGAGCAGAAACTGGAGGCATAATGCAAAAAAAAGACCATTATGTAATCATAGGAAACGGCCCTGCCGGAAACAGGGCCTCTGAAATTTTCCGCGAAAATGATAAAAATGCCAGAGTAACTATTATTTCGGATGAAGGGTTCCCTTTTTATTACCGGCATAAGCTTCTTGATTTTTTATCCGGTAGTATATCAGATGAATCTTTGCAGGTAAAAAAACACCTGGATTATAAAAAAAATAACATCCGGCTGCGCCTGGGCCAGACTGTCACAAAGATAGACCCTGCAAACAGGGTTCTATTTCTAAAGCATATGGAAAAAATTGAATATACCAGTCTTATCCTTGCAACCGGGGGCACCCGCAGTATTTTACCTTCTCTTGCAGGTTTTGAAAAATATTTCTCCTTTATGACGAACTATAATGAAGCTTTGGCACTTAAGCCGGCACTTTCCGGAATAAAAAAAGCAATTGTAATAGGCGGAGACCTTATAAGTATTAAATTTATAAAGATGCTTATCAATATGGGAAAGGATGTATCTTTTTTTTTATGCAAAGAGGGGTTCTGGCCCATTGAACTCACCGAAAAAATGTCTGAAAACATTGCATCCCGCATGAAAAAAGAGGAAATAAAAACAATACTTGATGATTATCCCGTAAATATTTTTCAAACAAACGCAGGATATGAAATTATAACTGAAAATGGGGAAAAAATAAAAGGGGATATTATCTTTTATTTTATGGGGCTTAAACCTGACATTGACTTTATAAAAGGAAGCGGCATTGATACTGCAGAGGGTGTCCTGGTGGATGAATATCTTAAAACAAATTATAAAAACATTTATGCATGCGGGGACTGCGCCCAGATTTATAACCCTGAATTTAAAGATTACTGGATATCAACCGGATGGGATAATGCAACTCTGCAGGGTGAAACAGCAGCCCTTAACCTTTTGGGTGAGCATAAAATAATTAAACCGGTCCCACACAAAATTTTTGAAGTGGAAGGGATCAAAGTAAATACTTCCTGGTGGAAGGAAATACAGGAGTAAACAATGGCTGAAACTGACATTGTAATTGAAATTTGCGGGAGTTCCGGAGAAGGTACAATTTCGGCAGGGGAAATTCTCGCCAGACATATGAGCCGACTCGGGTTTGAGATATTATCTTTTGACTCATATCCATCAGAGATAAGGGGATTTGGTAAATGCGTGGCCCATTGCCGTATCAGCAGTAAAAAAATTATGTCTCCAGGCAAATATACAGATATTCTCATTGCATTAAATGATATCCATTCCATTTCCCAGCTTTCCTCCATGAAGGAAAATGGAATTATAATATATGACAGTAACCCTCTATCCTTTCATGAAGAGGATAAAAGTATTGCAGGGTGGATAGAACCGGGTATAACTGCCTATGGAATCCCTTTTTACAAACTGTCACAAAAAGCCGCAGGAAATTCACGAAACCGGAATATAGTCGCCCTTGGCGCGTTTGCCGCTCTTTTCGGTATTAATGACAATGGGTTCAAAGCTTCCATGGAACAGAGGTACGCTTCAAAAAAAAAGAGCATTATAGAAAGTAACCTGAATTCATTTACTGAGGGTTTCAGATGGACAAAAAATAATATCACGAAACTGGATAATCTTTTTTTTAAAAAACCGGAAACAGGCAATGCACCTTTAAAACGGTTGATGATGAATGGAAATCAGGCCGTTGCCATGGGAGCACTTGACAGTAATCTTCACCTTTACGCAGGGTATCCGATTACACCAGCCACAAAAATTATGGAGATTCTGGCAAGGGAACTTCCAAAGAAAGGGGGCATAATGATTCAGACAGAAGATGAGTTAAGTGCCATAGGTCATGTTATAGGGGCCGGTTTTGCCGGGAAAAGAGCCATGACAGCAACGTCGGGACCAGGCTTTTCCCTTATGACTGAGCTTTCAGGCCTTTCTGTAATGGCGGAAGTTCCTGCAGTTATCGTAAATTCACAAAGGGGGGGGCCCTCAACCGGATTGCCCACCAAAACAGAGCAGAGTGACCTTAACCTTGCCCTGGCAGGTGGAAGTGGTGATTCCCGCAGGATAATCCTTGCTCCGGCAGATGTTGAGGAGTGTTATAAGTGTGCATGCCTTGCATTTTATCTGGCGGAAAAATTCCAGACACTTGTTGTTATTCTCCTCGATTTTTTCCTTTCAAACAGTATTAAAAATATAAAGGAGCCTGAAAAACCGGATAAAAAAATGCTTAATGCCAATTTAGCTCCTTTGCAGGATGAAATAAAAGATTACAAACGCTTTAAAGTTACATTAAATGGAATTTCTCCAAGATCAATTCCTGGTACTGCCGGCGGTATGTTTATTGCCACAGGGCTCGAGCATAATGAAAAAGGAAAACCCTGTTATGCCGCTGAAACACATAAAAAAATGTCCGATAAAAGATATCGTAAATTGTCTGGTGTGCTAAAAGAAGTCCCCCATCCGGAGTGGATCGGGCCGAAAAAGAATATAAAAGCAGGTATATTAACCTGGGGTTCCACCGCAGGAGCAGCCCATGAAGCAACGCTGAAAGCTGGCGAATCTGGGATACGTGCTGCGTTTATGCGGCCCATGCTCATATCACCCCTTCCTGTTGAACAGATAAAAAAATTCAGCGATCAATGCGATGTCCTTCTGGTGCCTGAATTAAATTACGAAGGACAATTTGCCGGTTATATTGCAAAATATCTTGAAAGACCCATAAAAAGACTGAATATGGTAACCGGCCTTCCCATGTCGGCTGAAGACATACTCGATGAAATCTGCAAAATAGCCGGGTAAGGAGTACGATGGAAAAAACAAAAAGATTTTATCTTGATGAAAAAATTACTGAAATTAATGCGGACGGTTTTTTAAATTACAGAGCATCTGAACTCCCCACCTGGTGCCCTGGATGCGGCTATTTTGGAATAAATCATGCCATTGTTCAGACATGCAACAACCTGGGGCTTAAAAATGAAAATATTTGTATTGTAAGCGGAATAGGGTGCGCCGGTCGTTTCCCGATTTTTATGAACACCTATGGCTTTCATACGCTCCATGGAAGATCTGTTCCCATTGCAAGCGGCGTAAAGCTTGCGAATGAAGACCTCACCGTCCTTTCAGTGGGGGGGGACGGGGATATGCTTGGAATCGGCGGGGGACACCTTCCCCATATAGCACGTAAAAATATTGATATTACAGTTTTGCTTTTTGACAATTCCATATATGCCCTCACAAAAGGACAAACATCCCCCACTACGCAAAAGGGACAGAAAACAAGTTCCCATACACAGGGGAATCCTGATACACCGCTAAAACCTGTATCCCTTGCCCTTGCATACCGGGCGTCATTTGTGGCGCGGGGGTTTGCCGGTGATGTGGAAGGAATGAAAAGCATTTTTGAAAAAGCAATTACCCACAAGGGGTTCAGCTTTATCCATCTTGTCACACCATGTGTTACATTTGATAAAATAAATACATGGGATTTTCTCAGGGAAAAGTTCCATCCCATTAGTTCCACCCATGATGTAACAGACCGTGAAGCAGCTCTTCGCCTTTCTGAAGATTCAAATTATTATCTTGGAATATTTTTCCATGATCAAACACGCCTTTCATACCAGGAATATTTAGGGCTCGCCCAAAAATAACTTAACATTTTAAGCGTCGATCCATCCTGCCTGACTGCGTTACGAAAACGTATAAATATCCTGATATTCCTACGCTTTCGCGCCTTGCCAGGCAGGCGCCTCAACACTTAAAATTGCCAATTTATTTTTGG
>DAOWMW010000226.1 GCA_030642865.1 Desulfobacteraceae bacterium | reverse complement strand
ACCTTTGTTAATAATCCCATACGAAGTAATGGAGAATTCCCTGAAATACGTTTTCCATCCCCTGAACAAGGTGAACAAACAGTGGAGATTCTGGGAGAACTTGGCTATTCCACAGAAGAAATCGAAAAATTTATAACGGACAAAGTAGCAATTCCTCCAAAAAAATAGGCCTGTTAAACCAGGGAAAAAATATGGAAATTTTAAAATTTACAGAAGAGCACAAGCAATACAGAGAACGTTTAAGGGCTTTTTTTGCCAAAGAAGTTCTTCCCCATGTGGATCAGTGGGAAAAAGAGCATGCTATCCCCAAAAGCATTTGGAACAAAATAGGAAAAGCCGGTTTTTTGTGCGCAGGGGTTCCCAAAGAATACGGAGGATGGGGTGGTGATTTTCTTCATTCTATTATTGCATCAGAAGAAATAGTAAAAACAAACCATTATGGTCTTATCATATTTCTTCACAGTGAAGTATGCGCCCCTTATATATCTGCATTTGCCTCAGAAGAGCTCAAAAAGAAATATTTACCTGGATGTGTTTCTGGAGATATTGTTCTGGGGGTTGCCATGACAGAACCGAATGCAGGGAGTGATCTTGCCGCCCTTGCAACCACAGCAGTGGAAGATGGTGACCAAATTGTGTTAAACGGGGCCAAAATATTCACATCAAACGGAATTAATGGTGATCTTTTTATTGTGGCGGCCAAGGACCCTGAAATTGAGAATCCTTACCAGGCAGTATCTTTATACCTGGTTGAACCCACCACCCCTGGTTTTCAAATAGGTCAAAAGCTTGAAAAGATGGGGTTCCACAGCCAGGATACTGTTGAACTCTTTTTTTCCGATTGCCGAATTCCAAAAAATAATATTATTGGAGAAAAGGGAAAAGGTTTTTATTACCTTATGAATAAACTTCAGCAGGAACGCCTTGTATGCGCTTTGGCAGGCATGTCCCAGGCCGAGTTTATCCTTGATGAAACACTAAAACACTATAAAAAAATAAAAAGTAATGGCTCTTTGCCCAAAATTCGTCAAAGCAAACAGCACACCATTGTTGATATGGCCACCGAAGTAAAAGTCACAAAAACCTTTCTTTACACTTTGATAAAGGACCACATCGACGGAAAAGATATAGTTACTGAAACATCCATGGGAAAATTCTGGGCATCAGAAATGGTCAGAAGAGTTGCAGATGCAAGCTTTGAAATTTTTGGACTTGAAGGAGCCCTTGAAAAAAACAGAATTGAGCGCGCCTGGCGTGACTGCAGGGGTATCTCGATATTTGCAGGTACGAATCAGATAATGAGAGAGATAATTGCCAAAAGAATGGATTTATAAAAAAATAGAGCAGGTTGTCACTATAAATAAAATCATTTCATGATGATTACTCTCATCTCTGGTAAATTTTAAAAGCCTGTCGCTTTTTCAGGTTTTGCAGCCTTTACAGGTAAATGCAAAACCTGGAGAAACGATACGCAGACATAAGGAATAAATCGAGTGACTAAACAAAAACTTACATGCCCTGCCTGCAGTTGTTTTTGTGATGATATAGAAGTTGATATTATCGATGGCCGGATAAAGAGTATTGATAATGCCTGTCTCAAAGGCTCGTCATTAATTTTTCGAACCGGGGAAAAAAATGAACGAACATCCTGCATGATTCAAGGGCTTGACGCCAAACCTGAACAGGCAATAAACGAAGCTGCAAAAATACTTTTAAACTCCAAAAATCCCATCTTGTTCGGATTTGACCATTCCACGACCGAAGCTCAACTTGCAGGAATTGAACTGGCACAAGAACTTGGTGGAAAAATTGATGATTTTTCTTCTTTCAGCTATGGAAATATTGCTGGGCAGCTTATCAACAAAACCATACCCACCTGTTCTATATCTGAAATGGACTCTGTGAATCTTTTTGTCTATTGGGGGGCCAATCCTTTACATTCCCACCCAAGGCATTTATCAAATTTTTCCTACTATGCCAGCTCTGGCTACAGTGAAATAAGTACATTCAGAACAGTCGACTTATGCACAATAGATATTAGAAAAAATGAAACAGCTTTAATGTCAAATCCCTTTTACAGGCTTCGGCCGAAAGATGATGCTAATTTCGCATTATCTGTTTGCAGGGGCTTAAGTAATAACGAAGAGAATAAAAAAGCCAGAGATTTTTATACTCTCCTCAATGCATCATCTTCCACTGTTATTTTTCTGGGAACAGGACTTATTGCTTCCATGGGCGAAGAGATCTCCCCCCTGCTGGAAATGGTTGACAACCTGGCTCTTGACATCAAAATAGTACCCATGATTGATCAGCCAAATATGAGGGGTTTTAATCAAACACTCCACAAAATAACAGGCTCTGTTAACAAGGTCGATTTTGCCGGAGATACCTCCGAAAATAAAGCAATTTCATTTTTTCAAAATATAATAGAGAAAAAAGTCGATTCTATTTTAATATTCGGAGCAGATCCCTTTTACAGGATGCCCTTACAGATATTAAAACATCTGAAGCAAATTCCGATAATTACGGTGGACCCTTTTATTACTGATACAACAAAAGCTTCACAGGTCGTTATATGCCCATCTGTTTCCGGCGTGGAATCAGAAGGAAAAGTAATAAGAATGGACGGGGAAGAGATTCACTTGCCTGCACCATGCCCAACTGACAGGCTAAGTGACGTACAAATATTAAAACTTATTTTAGAAAAGGTTAAAGCATAATGTCTTCGGCTACTCACAAAACAGAACTTGAAATAATCACTTTCAGGGATGCTTTTTTATCCTTAAAAAAGCATAGCCCTGAATACAATAAGGCCGCAGCTGTTATTTATTTATCAGAGGAAGATATAAAAAAACTAAACACTTCTTCCGGCCAAAAAATTTTTTTAGAAAATAATCATGGGAAAATCGAAGCTGAGGTAAAACTGGATAAAACCTGTTATGAGGCCGTGGGCTTAATGCCTGCCTCTACGCTTGTAAACAGGATTACAACTGTTGATGAAAATTTTCAATCTTTGAAACAATTAAAAGTTACTGCATATACTTGATTAATAACTTGCAACTACCCAGCTATACTGATTCAGTGTATTGCAACAGATATAACCTGATTAAAATTGCGAATTTATTTTTACACAAATCCTTAGGACTCGATCAAAAATAACTTAGCATTTTAAGCGTCGATCCATCCTGTCTGACTGCGTTACGAAAACGTATAAATATCTTGATATTTCTGCGTTTTCACGCCTTGTCAGACAGGCGCCTCAACACTTAAAATTGCCAATT
>DAOWMW010000172.1 GCA_030642865.1 Desulfobacteraceae bacterium | reverse complement strand
GTTGCATACTCGGAGCATTTTGGGCACCCACAGGGGGATGCCCCTACGCAATTTTGGCCATTGATGCAACACAGAAGACGGGCACAAGAACAAGTAATTCTGGGTAATTAATAAAATTCACGATTCTTATTGATCCCTGGAGTATTGTAATACGTCTTCCTCCATCCGACCTTGTGCCAAATTTAAAATCGGGTAATTATTTAAAAATCGTAACTATTCAGCCAGGAGACCTCGCTTCAGGCACGATTTGATTAAACCATGAAAAATTTGCTGGAGAATATATTTGTGACCAAATTTCCCTTACTAAAAATTGCAGATCGTACATTTACTTCACGCCTTTTACTGGGAACCGGAAAATTTTCCTCCGTTGAAATTATGAAACAGGCTATTGATGCTTCATCTGCTCAAATAGTCACAGTTGCGCTTCGCAGAGTTGATTTATCCAACCCTGGAGATGATCTCATGTCTGCCATAGATACAGATCGTTATCTGCTCCTCCCTAATACCAGTGGAGCGCGGGATGCGGAAGAAGCCGTGCGCCTGGCTCGAATGGCTCGGGCTGCAGGATGTGAACCATGGATAAAACTTGAAGTTACACCGGATCCCCATTATCTTCTCCCTGATCCAGTGGAAACACTGAAAGCCGCGGAGATACTTGTAAAAGATGGTTTTAATGTTCTCCCGTATATTAATGCCGATCCGGTGCTTGCTAAACGTCTGGAAGATGTGGGAACTGTTACTGTGATGCCCCTGGGAGCCCCCATAGGGACAAACAGGGGGTTGAAAACAAAAGATGCCCTGGGGATTATTATTGAACAGGCCGGGATACCGGTGGTTGTAGATGCTGGAATCGGCGCACCATCCCATGCAGCCGAAGCCATGGAAATGGGAGCAGACGCAGTTCTTGTTAATACGGCCATTGCTGTTGCACGGGACCCTTTGACCATGGCCATGGCTTTTAAGGCTGGAGTAGAAGCGGGGTATGCTGCGTATATGGCAGGTCTTGGAAGAGAGGGGATAAAAGCTAAAGCCAGTTCACCTTTGACCGGTTTTTTGCGGGATGAGTAGAATGAGTTTTACAGATAAAATAAAAGAATATAATTGGGATGATCTGGATGCTGCTATTAATGGAATGACAGATCATGATGTTAACAGGGCGCTTTATGCTGAAAAAATAGATTTTCACGATTTTTTGGCTTTGCTTTCCCCTGCCGCAGAAAAAAAACTTGAATTGATTGCTGGCCGCTCCCATGAGCTCACCCTCCAAAGGTTCGGCAGGACTATCCAAATGTTCGCCCCTGTATATCTCTCCAGCGAATGTATAAATTCCTGTCTTTATTGCGGTTTTAACCGTAATAACAAGATAACCCGCAGGACACTCTCCCTTAAAGAGGTCATGGCGGAAGCAAAAGTTCTCCATGATCAGGGCTTTCGGCATATTCTGCTGGTGAGCGGTGAATTTCCCAAGAGTGTAACCCTTGATTATCTTTGTGAAATAGTAAAAAATCTGCAAAAATTTTTTGCATCAATTTCCATTGAAATATATCCCATGGAGACAGATTCATACAAAGCTCTGGTGGCAAGCGGAGTTGACGGGCTGACAGTATATCAGGAAACCTATAACCAGGAGCGTTACAGATCTGTTCATCCGGCTGGCAAAAAAAGAGATTATATTTGGCGTCTTGAAACCCCGGATCGTGGGGGGCTGGCTTCTTTCAGGCGTATAAATGTGGGTGCACTTTTGGGGTTATCTCCCTGGAGAGTGGAGAGTGCTTTAACAGGGATCCATGCAGCCTATCTCACGGGAAAATACTGGAAAAGTCATATATCAATTTCTTTTCCGCGATTAAGGCCGGCTGCCGGTGGATATCAACCTGAATTTCCAGTAACTGATACTAATTTTGTTCAGATTATATGTGCGCTCCGTCTATGGCTGCAGGATGCAGGGATAGTTTTATCGACTCGTGAATCTCAAAATTTGCGGAATAATTTAATCCCTTTGGGTGTAACCCAAATGAGCGCAGGGAGCAAAACAGCGCCAGGGGGTTACTTGCTGACAGATGAAGCAGAAGGGCAGTTTCAAATAAGTGATGACAGAACAGCCAAAGATGTTGCTGCAACTATTTTTTCTCTGGGCTATGAACCTGTGTGGAAGGATTGGGATGCAGTATTTCTTAAGGCAGACTAAAATGGAAATTAAAATACGAATAAACGGAAAAGAAAAAAAAATAAAAACAAAGATGACTCTGGCCTCCCTTCTGGAGCTTGAGGGTATTCCCCTTAAGGGTACTGCCGTTGAATTAAACAGGGAGATCGTTTATGAATCAATGGTACAGCAGATAATTATAAAAGATGGAGATGTTCTTGAGCTGGTGAGAATTGTGGGGGGGGGATGATTAAAAAGGCGCGTCTGGAAAAATTTAAAAACGTTGATATATATCCGGTTACATGCCAGGAGCTTTCCAAAGGAAGGACAAATCTCGAGGTTCTGGATGCTGTTCTTGCAGGGGGTGCAAAAATTATTCAGCTCAGGGAAAAGGACTGGTCAAAAAAAGAGATATACGATCTTGCCATTGAATTTAAAAAACGTACAATTTTAAACAATGCCCTGTTGATTATTAATGATTATCTGGATATTGCACTGGCTGTTCAGGCCGACGGAGTTCACCTGGGTCAGGACGACCTTCCTGTAAGTGCAGCGCGAAAAATAACAGATGATCTTATTATAGGTGCTTCAAGCCATAATATTCAAGAGGCTTTGCAGGCTGAAAAAGACGGAGCAGACTATATTAACATAGGCCCTGTTTTTCCCACAAAAACAAAAAAAAATGCAGGCACCTTTGTCGGTACAGGTGCAATTACAAAAATTGGTGAAAAACTTAAAACTCCCTTCACCACAATGGGAGGGATTAATAAGGATAATATCCACCTTGTGCTCGAGGCTGGAGCACAGCGTGTTGCCATGGTCACAGGCATAAACAGGGCACAGGATATGGTGGACAGGGTTCGAACATTAAAAAAAATTATCAGGGATTCTAAGGATTGGGGATGAAATAAATTCACGATCCTAAAGCCTGGGAATAGATATAGTCAGATAATGATTTTGGGAAGGCCCCAGGGAGGTATAATACTCCGACCATCGATAACGGAGTGAAATTATTTATGTGACGGTCTATATTCTTGAATTGTTCTGCAAATATTTATATTAAGGATTCGATCGAAAATAAATTGGCAATTTTAAGTGTTGAGGCACCTGCCTGACAAGGCGTGAAAACGCAAGAATATCAAGATATTTATACGTTTTCGTAACGCAGTCAGGCAGGATGGATCGACGCTTAAAATGCTAAGTTATTTTTGATCGAGTCCTAAGATACCGGAAAAGGACTGCTATGACCAAAGAGATAATAGAAAAAACAAAAAAAACTGCTGCACTCTATTTCAAAGATGTTACCGGGGATAAACCCTTTGAACTCTGGAAATCTTTTGATAAGGACCTGGCAAAGGACCTTTCCCTGTTTATCACCGGCCAGATGTATGCAAGGGAAAAAATACCCCATAAAACAAGACAGCTTATTACTGTGGCATCCTTGACTGTTCTTGCTCGACGCGATGAGCTAAGGCTCCATATACAGGCCGCATTAAATGTTGGCTGCACCCCGTCGGAAATAGCTGAAACAATCTTCCAGACATTTGTCTATGGTGGAATGCCGGCTGCAAACGGAGCTCTTGAAACATTAAAATCGGTTCTTGAGGAAAAAGGATTATGGCCGATTAGAGAATAATCATATTGGATTCAGGGGCGGGTAAACGCCTCATACGCTGGAAAAAGCGCTTCTCCGTGCATCCATCGAAACCGTTATTAAGGATTGGGGATGAAATAAATTATCCATAATTTATAAAATTCACGATCCTTAATTCGAAATTGATGACGTTGGAAGTTTCAAGCGCCATTGCGGAACAGGCTGCCCAGTTAAGGGCCGGCCATAATGTCCGCACACCTGATGCCATCCAGATCAGTGCGGCATTAGACGCTGGAGCTACTTATTTTTTTACCAATGATATCTGATTGCCTGAAGCAATGATTATGATAAAATCGATAAAGCAACCCAGATGTTTTTTGCCGAAACCCAGAACAAGTT
>DAOWMW010000003.1 GCA_030642865.1 Desulfobacteraceae bacterium | reverse complement strand
GGGAAAGATAGCCCCTGTCAAACTGCATTCCCTCAACCACATCAAGGGTTGTTTCCATTCCCTTTGCTTCTTCCACGGTGATGACCCCTTCTTTTCCAACTTTTTCCATGGCTTCCGCAATAATATTACCGATAGTGGCGTCACTATTAGCAGAGATGGTTCCAATCTGGGCGATTTCCCTTTGATCCTTGGTCTCTTTACTCAAGGTTTGAAGATGGGCAACCACAGCTTCAATAGCTTTATCTACTCCACGTTTCACGGACATGGGATTATTCCCGGCCACAACGAGTTTCTGCCCTTCTTCATAAATGCATCTGGCAAGGAGGGTAGCTGTTGTTGTTCCGTCTCCTGCCATATCACTTGTTTTGCTGGAAACCTCTTTTACCATCTGGGCTCCCATATTTTCAAACTTGTCCTCAAGCTCAATTTCCTTGGCCACGGTAACACCATCTTTAGTAACTGTGGGTGAGCCCCATGATTTATCTATTAAAACATTTCTGCCTTTAGGTCCAAGGGTAACAACAACCGCATCCGCAAGAGTTTTAACTCCGTTCAGCATTGCTTCCCGGGCTTTTGCATCATATTTGATCACTTTAGCCATCTTGTGCAAACCTCCATCTATCGTAAATTTTATTTATTATTCAATTATACCCAGAACGTCATCTTCACGCATGATCAGATAGTCTTCACCCTCAATTTTTACATCGGTTCCACCGTATTTGGAAAAGAGGACCTTATCACCTTCCTTGATTTCAAGGGCGACTCTGTTACCACTGTCATCAAACTTTCCATTTCCCACAGTAACGGCTATACCTTCTGCAGGTTTTTCTTTGGCAGAGTCAGGAATAATTATTCCCCCCTTGGTTTTGTCTTCTTCTGGAACACGCTTTACTAAAATCCTGTCATACAAAGGTCTCAGTTTCATTGTTTTAAATCTCCTCCAAATAAATTAAGTGAGTAGTTAAAATTGAATCTTAAAAATAATCATATTTTAATATTTGTAAAGTGAAACTTCCATAAATTTTGCGCATATCTCTGGCAGATTATTCAAATCAAAACCTATGTATCACTATCTGTTGACTTACTAACTCCTGGCTTACTATCAGACTTGTCTGGAGCAGGGGCTTTTTTTTCAGTTTTTTTATCGGGGGAAGAAGAACTCTGTGACGCTTTATTTGCATAATCTGTTACATACCACCCTGATCCTTTGAGGTGAAAGCTGCTATGGGATATCAACTTATGCAAATTGCCGGAACAACTATTACATGTTGTCAGGGGCTTATCCGAAAATTTCTGGAGCACTTCTTCGACTTTCCCGCATTCAGTACATTCATATTCATAAATCGGCATTATATTTCCTCCTGGCCACCTGAAGGCACGTTAAATTATGATAAAGATAGTCAGTCTTTTAACCTTGTCAAGAGATCAAAAAGATTTATCCCATCTTTTATAAAAGTTCAAAACAGATTCCAGGCCTTGAAGATTGACAGTCTCAATAATTTTACGGGTTTGTGCATGAACGCGCCCCTCTTCTTCCATTTTTTCATTGGAGGACGCGTCAAAATTCTGAAAAAATTTACAAAACCGCAAAACATGGATTAATTCGTGGGCAACTATATAAAGGATAAAAGGGGAAAGTTTTATTTCCGGATATTGGCTTAAAACCGAAAGGACTGAATGGTCCTGGATACATATTTTGTAAAAATCATAGACAGAAGAGCCAAGGGTTGTATCCCGTTTTTTCCCCTCATACCTGACTACCTGGGCAAAGGGCCCGTGAATAATTTCATTACTTTTTAAATCGGCCAGGGTTTTAATGTCATATCTTCTGCCAAACCACTGACTTTGAGACATCTTATAAAAATTATTCACAAGATCTTCAGCCACTGCAGCTGTATTGCTGACAATTCTAATCTGGTCAGAACTAAATTTTTCAAGTTTATTCATAAAAAAGCATGGACAGACAATATAAAAAAATGTTATTTAAATAAGCAAAATATTCAAACATTTTTTATCAATAAATTAACAGACTGGAGGTGATTGATTGAGTAGCGTAGTAAAAAAAAGAAAGAAAAAAATGCGGAAACATAAACACAGAAAACTTTTAGCCAGAACCAGGCACCAGCGAAGAAAAGGTAAATAAATACACTTTTTCAAATGAATTTTAAAATGATCACCCGATTTTAAAATTTGACACAGGACAGATAAAAAAATCTGAGGAAGGCGTACCCGTACTGGATCAGTGGTACGTCGACCGAAGGAAAAGTTATAATGCACTCGGCCTGCTCACAGACAAAGTGCCTTAGGGCTCGTGAATTTTATAAATTACCCATAATTACTTGTTCTTGTGCCCCGTCTTCCGTGTTGCATCAATGGCCAAAATTGCGTAGGGGCTCCCCTTGTGGGTGCCCAAAATTGCGTAGGTGCCCAAATGCTCCAAGTATGCAACCATTGATGTGCCTTGAAGACGACCACAAGCCCGGCGTAATTATGGGTAATTTTTATTTCATCCCCAACCCTTAGACTTATTTTGAATAGCCCTTCAGGTATTTTAAAAAATCCGAATCTGTTGAAAGAACAAGTGAACTGTTTTCACCCAGTGATGTGTTATATATTTCCAGCGTCTTGGTAAAGGTATAAAAATCAGAATCACGGGAATATGCCTCTGCAAATATTTTTGTAGCTTCAGCGTCACCCTTTCCCTTGATTTTCTGAGCTTCTTCATAAGCTTCCGAAGTTATCCGTTTTAAATCACGTTCTTTACTCCCAAGAATTTTCTGAGCTTCTCCAACCCCCTCTGAACGATATTTTTCAGCCATCTGTTTCCGCTCAGCCACCATCCGCCCATATACAGATTGCCTGACTTCTTCAACATAATTAATCCGTTTTATCTGCACATCAACCAGTTCAATACCAAATTTTGCCAGCTTGGGCTTAGCCTGCTTTAAAATCATGGCGACTATCTCAGTTCTTCCGGTCTCAATGGCAGGCACCTTGACATTGTCTTCATCAGAGGTATCCTCATAAATAGATTTCATGTTATCTATGACTCTGTTGCTTGTTCTGACAGTTTCAATAAGCTTGTGAGAAGTGATCATATTTCTTGTTGCAGGATCAATTATGTCATCAAGACGTCCCATACCACTAAAAACATTATTCACAGTCTGAAAAAACTTGACAGGATCAACGATTTTCCATCGGGCAAAAGTATCCACCCATATATACGTCTTTTCCAAAGTGGGAATCTGCCCGGGATCACCATCCCACTCCAGGAGATTATTAGGAAAATAATTTGCAGTCTGAACAAAAGGGACCTTAAAATGAAGACCCGACTCTATAACAGGCTCCCCCACTATTTTGCCGAACTGCGTAACAATTACCTGTTCTGTTTCATCAACCGTATAAGCGGAAGCATAGGCTATAAGCAATGCAATCGCTGCAGCAATTATTATAAATCCTTTATAATTCATTTAGTTATCCCTTCCTGCGTACCAAGATTAAGCAAAGGCAAAAAGCTATCCAGATCCGAATCAACAATATATTTTTGTCCAAGTTTGGGGAAAAGCTCCCTAAAGGCTTCAAGGTACAAACGCCTTTTAGTAATATCTTCTGCTTTTACGTATTCCTCATAAACGGAAATAAATCTTGCAGCATCACCCCTGGCTCTGTTTACTCTGTCTAAAGCATATCCTTCGGAATCCTTTATGGTCCTTTCAGCTGTACCCCTTGCAGCTGGAATCGCTTTATTATAATCCTCTTTTGCCTGATAAATCATCTTCTCTTTTTCCTGAATAGCCTGGTTTACCTCGTTAAATGATGACTGAACAGGGCCTGGAACATTTGTTTTCTTCATCTCTATGGTAACAATTTTTATACCGGCCTCTGCCTTGTTTAACTCTGCCTGCAATACATCCATGGCTGCCAGGGCTATTTCTTCACGCTTTGAGATCACTTCGTTAATTCCCCTGTCTCCCACCACAAGGCGCATGGACGACTCTGCCATATCAATCAGAATTTTTTTAACATTTTTTACCTTAAAAAGATAATCATAAGGATCCTTAATCTTGTATTGAACAATCCATGGTACAATGGCAACATTAAGATCACCAGTGAGCATCAGTGTAACATTCAAATTCTCGTTCCCCGACGACGCATAACGTGTTCTGTAATCGTCCCGCGTCCCCCTGTCCCCAAAGTCCTCCTTATAAATACGTTTAACTTTTATCTTTGTTACTTTCTCAATTCCTGAGGGCAATTTAAAGTTAAGGCCAGGCTGGCTGATACGCTGAAATTTTCCAAACTGCTGTACAACGCCCACTTCATCCACACCAACTGTATAAAAGACAGATGAACCAAAAATCAAAACAAGCAGAATGACAAGAAAAAATAGAGGCCTGCCAAAAGGTGCTTTTACATTTTTGATCTTTTCAATGATATCATCCATACTTGGAGGTTTACTCCCTTTACCCTGCTGTTCTTTTAATTTTTCCCAATCCCAATTCATAAAATTTCCTTATATGTATAGAGTGTTTTTTTCTCATATAATTTACTCCATTTAACAAGTCAAGCTAAATCGACAATAGCCTGCAATTTTCCGACCTGTTCGGTTAGCACGTAACGGTTGCCGTTAGCTTAAAAAAGAGTGGAAATGAAAACTTTTGACCTGTGCGGATAGCTGTTAGCTATCAGGTGTTAGCTTTTGCATGAAACCATTCAACATCATTCAGCAGTGTCCGGTTAAAATCCTGCGTAAGGAAAATTTAATTGTTTTTGCAAATCGTTTTGATTGACAATCCAGGAGTCAATTGTATAAATCTGAATGCCATGACAGATAATAAAAAAAATTTCGAACATATAGGTAACATACTTAACAGGTTTTTATTATCCTACAGGAATGAATTTTACGACGACCTGCAAAATCTTAACATATACTGGAAAACCATTGTCGGAGATATGACCGCAAAGAATTCCAAGCCTGTGGCTTTTAAAGGAAAAACACTTTTGGTACATGTTACAGGATCAAGCTGGACACATAATCTTCAATTTATGAAAAAAGATATCATCGCCAAAATAAACAGCACCATCAAAAAAGAACTGGTTAATGATATTAAATTTACAATAGGACCCATCCTGTGACACAATTCACCGCTGATACCTTTTTCAACGGTCAAATCCTGGTAAGGCAATATAAAAACGGGTATCGTTTTTCCATAGACGCAGTACTGCTGGCAGGTTACGCCTCTCCCCGTCCACGGGACAGGGTCCTTGATATGGGAACAGGATGCGGTATTGTCCCGTTAATACTGGCACACCAAAATCCCCAAATACAGATATACGGAATAGAAGTACAAAAAGAGATGGCGGATATTGCCCTGCAAAATATACAGGATAACTGCATGGAGAGTAAAGTAACAATCCTGAACCATAACATAGTGAATCTAAAACATAAAACCATTGCAGGACCCGTGGATCTGGTTGTTTCAAATCCTCCTTACAGAAAAAACAGGTCAGGACGAATCTGCAAAAACAGTCAACGGGCCATAGCAAGGCATGAAATAACCGCAACCCTCGACGATTTCCTCGATGCAGCAAGCCGTATTCTGAACATTTCAGGGCGATTCATTACCATCTACCCGGCTGAACGTATGGTCGATATGCTGGCACAGATGAGAAAATTTAATCTGGAGCCAAAGTATTTAAGAACCATTCATTCAAAAAGGGGGACAGGGGCAAAACTGATCCTGGTTGAAGGTATAAAAAAAAGCCGCCCCGGATTAAAAATAAAAGAGCCGATAATTATCTACAACAAAGATGGTGAATATACTGAAAAATTAAAAAAAATCTACGGAATGATCTAAAGCGGAGGATGCCCGCAACCCAAATTTTTAAAACATTCATTTATATTTCCAGGCTTTGCAAGCCTGTTGCTGGTCTATGCTATAATTGGGGCAAACCCTGTGTGGTTGCCTGCAGAATCCATTGCTGCCCTGCTGATATGGAAATGGACAGGGCGGATATGGAATCCGCCCCTGCTTTGAAAAACTGAGGTATTATCTGAAAATCTATAGCAAAACATCCTGTGATCATTTTGGCTAAAAGCTAACGGCTAACTGCTAAAGGTTAACCGCACAGCTTGAAAATTTTTCTTATTTTTTATTACAGCTTTTCAGCAGCAGCTTTTTCCCCGGCAATACGGCCAAAAGCAAGGCATTCACCTATATTTCCTCCCCCCTGGTAAAGCAATCCAAACAAAGAACCGAGTTCACCTGCACTGTAAAGACGGGGGATCACAGAACCATCAGGATAAAGCACCTGGGCGTTGGAGTTTCTCCTGGGCCCACCCTGGGTATTTAAAAGGGATGGCCAGAGCATAATTGAATAATACGGACCATTACAAAGGGGCTTCATTGTTTCCCGGGGCCGATTATAATCATGGTCATTTCCTGATTCACAATATTGATTGTATCTCTTCACAGTATTTTCGAGCATATGCCGGCCCACACCTGTTTTATCGGCAAGGTCACCAATGGTCTGTCCTGAAACAATCCAGCCATTATCAATCTCTTTTTTATTATCCTTGGACCATTGATATCGCCCCCTGTTAAATCCAACGGCTGTAATGGCCAGGGGCCCTGCCCTGCGAACGGTTTCGTCAAATATCATCCTGCAGGGAATACGGGGAAATTCCAGTTTCTGTGTATCAAACAGATCAACAAGATAATTATAGGCATGAACATCGGTTACCTCCGAAGCAAAACGCTTACCCGGTTTATCCGTATAAATATACTGCATGGATAATGGCTTTATCAAAAAGGCGGCCTCATATTCGGCTGCTTTAAATCCAAGGGGGGTGGAAACGTTTGATAAATGCCAGATGTCGGCACCGGCCCGCTGGGCCATGGCCAGGCCGTCTCCGGTATTCCCCGGGGACCCAAGGGAATAATAGGGATACCCCTTGAGATAATTTTTTTTCATCCAATCATTATATTCAAATCCGCCGCATGTCAAAATTACAGCCCTGGAAGCTTTTACAGATATTGTTTCCCCGTTCATATTTACAACAGCACCCTTTACTGCTCCGTCTTCATCGATGATCAGACTTTTGGCTGGTGCATTATTTAAAACTGTAATTTCCCGTTTTGCAACTTCAGAACGGATAAAACTCCAAAAAGAATTTTCCTCGGTGCTGTTTTTGCCTGTGACCATCCGTTTTTCCACAGAATCGGCCCCTGGAAGTTCAGGAAATGCTGCCCCTCCGTAAGCGTGGGTTCTTTGTCCAAAGCTCTCAACCCATTTCTGATTATTTAGAGACTCCTTTGCATAGGCATAAATCATTTCCGGTTCAAGGGTTGAAAAAACCCTGTTGCAAAGGCTTTCAAGATAAAGAAGTCCCCTGTCAAAATCCTTCAGACACAAAAATCCTCCCAAAGAAAGATTGGTGTTCCCTCCCCCATGATCCATTTTTTCAATAATCATAACCGAAGTCCCTGCATCGTGTGCAGTTATTGCCGCGACAGCTCCAGCTCCGCCAAAACCGATAACCAAAACTTCTATATCAATATTTTTTTCCATGGAACCTCCTGAATTTTTGAAATAGTATTACATCAGTATATAATTTTCTGATGGATAAGGATTGGGGATGAAATAAATTCACGATCCTAACATCGCTACTTGTTGAAAATTTGATTCAGATGAGTCAATATAAAAGGCATTATGAAATTTATAGCAGATCTCCATATACATTCCAAGTTTTCCATGGCAACAGCTAAGAATCTGGATTTTGAAAATCTTTATATTGCTGCTCAGCTAAAGGGTATAACCGTTGTGGCCACAGGGGATGCTACCCATCCCGGGTGGATTTCCGAAATTAAGGAAAAACTGATCCCTGCAGAAGAAGGTCTTTTTAAGTTAAAAAATCACATAGCTGCAGAATGCGACAAAAAAATTCCTCTGTCATGCAGAAAAAATGTCCGTTTTATCCTTGCTTCCGAAATAAGCAGTATATACAAAAAAGGGAACAAAACCCGGAAAATCCATAATCTTGTTTTTTTGCCCGATCTTTTAACAGCAGAAACCTTTAACAGCCGGCTTGATAAAATAGGAAATATTAAATCAGACGGCAGGCCCATACTCGGCCTTGATGCACGTAATCTCCTGGAGATTCTCCTTGAATCTTCTGATCAGGCATTTATGATACCTGCCCATATATGGACACCCTGGTTTTCCATGTTTGGCTCAAAATCAGGTTTTGATTCCATTGAAGAATGTTTTGGTGACCTGGCGCCCCACATATTTGCCGCTGAAACCGGACTTTCATCAGATCCCGCCATGAACAGACGGGTGAGCAACCTGAACAATTTGACCCTGGTTTCCAATTCAGACGCCCATTCCCCCATGAAGCTAGGGAGAGAGGCAAATCTGTTTGACACAGATTTAAGTTACACCGCCATGAAATCGGCTTTGAAAACCGGTGATCCCCGTAAATTTCTGGGCACTTATGAATTTTTTCCTGAAGAAGGAAAATACCATATGGACGGGCACAGAAAATGCAAAATCATGTTTTCCCCAAAAGAGACCCTGGCAGCCGGAGGGATATGCCCTGTCTGCCAAAAGCCCCTGACAATAGGGGTTATGCACAGGATTGAAGAGCTTTCCGATCAAGATACAGGGAATCCGGCCGCCAGATCTCATCCTTTTTACAGCCTGGTTCCCCTGGGAAATATTTTGTCCGACATATTACAAGTGGGTCCCAACACAAAAAAAGTGGCAGGATACTATCAAAAAGCTTTAAATGTTCTTGGAGATGAATTTTCAATTCTTTATGATTTAGGGATTGATGACATAAAAAAAGCAAATATTCCTTTGCTGGATAAAGCAATCAAAAAAATACGGAATAACAAAATTATTCTAATTCCCGGGTTTGACGGGGAATACGGCAAAATCAAAATATTCGATCCCCAGGAGCGGATAACCCTGATGGGGCAAAATACTTTTTTCAGCCTCCCACAGGTTAACAAAAAAAAACCGGAGCAAATAAAAACCAAAAGATTACCTGTAAAAAAACCTGTAAAAAAAATTGACCTTAAAAGAAAAAAAAGCAAAGATCATGGAAACAATTTCCCGGGGAATATACTGGACAATCTCAACAAAGATCAGAAAAATGCTGTAACCCATTTTGGTTCCCCTCTCCTTATTGCAGCGGGCCCAGGCACAGGAAAAACAAGAACACTCACCCACAAAATTGCGTATCTGGTTAAGACAAAAGGTGTTCCCGCTGAGAACATTCTCGCATTGACCTTTACTGTAAAAGCCGCAAAAGAAATGGGCAGCAGGGTAAAAGCTCTCACAGGCCATGGGCATATTCCTCCATGCACTACCTTTCATTCCTTTTGTCTTGATTTATTGCAAAGGGAAAATAAGGGAAAACGTTTTTTTGTAATAGATGATAATGATAGAAAATATTTTATTAAAACTGCGGTAAAACAGATCAGGGGATCAGGGGGAAAGATTTCTACAGTTTTTAATACTCTTTGCGATAACATTGTACTTGCAAAGCAGAACCTTGTTTTACCTGATGAACTTGATGGCCTGTTTGAAAAGGAATTGGAGAAAAAAGAGACAAAGGGGGTATACCAAAAGTACCAGGCCCTTTTATCACTCCAAAACCTTTTTGATTACGAAGATCTCATTTTTGATGTTGTTAATCTTTTGGAAAAAAATAATTTTTCTTTAAAAAAATATGAAAAAGAATTTACCCACATATTTGTAGATGAATATCAGGATATAAATCAGGGTCAGTACAGAATAGTACGTGCCCTGGCGCCCAGCGGAGAAAATCTGTGCGTAATCGGTGATCCTGACCAGTCGATTTATGGTTTCAGGGGTTCGGATGTAAAATTTTTCAACAATTTTGTTAAGGACTATCCAGGGGTCTGCGCTGTACGTTTAAACAGAAACTACAGATCTACCCAAACCATATTGGATGCATCTTTTCAGGCACTAAAAAACAGCGGGGCTGCCTCCAAAGATACAAAGATATATTCTGGTATCCAGGGTGTAAAAACCATAGGAATTATTGAAACAGCCTCTGAAAAAGCTGAAGCTGCAGCCATTGGCAAATATATGGAAAAGCTTGTGGGGGGTACAGGCTTTCACAGCTTTGATTTTAATAAGGTTGATAATTTTGCACAAGCAGAAGATTATAGTTTTTCTGATTTTGCAGTATTATTCCGAACCCACAGGCAGGGGGAGATAATTCATGATATTCTTTTATCTGCAGGAATTCCCTGCCAAATTGCAGATAAAAAGAAAAACTTCGGCAAGACTCTGGTTCCCGGGCTTTTATCCTTTTTAAAAATAACCGAAGGCTGGGGAACATATGCGGATTTTGAAAGGGTAACAACCCTGATCGATTCTGGGATTGGGGGAAAAACACTTGAAAAATTCATACTATGGGGAATAGATAATTGTTTTACAATAAATGAAGCAATTGCAAATATCAGCAAAATTCCTCCAAAAACAATTCCAGCGCCGAGAAAGGACTCCATCGATCTTTTCGGAAAAAAAATATCAGAAATAAAAAAATCGACCAATGGTATGACCATTGAAAACAGACTAAAATACATATGGGATAATTTAAATATTCCTGATAATATAAAAAACGATTCCCCAGACGAAGCATTAACAGCCCTCCTTTCTGATTCAAAAAACTATTCAGACAATCTTTATCAATTCATCTCTGATATTGCTCTTAAAACCGATTCCGACGCAATATATTCTGATGTAGAAAAAGTCTCCCTTATGACAATTCATGCTGCAAAAGGGCTTGAATTTCCGGTGGTATTCATTGCGGGATGTGAAGAGGGGCTGCTCCCCCATGAAAGGGGAAAGGTGTCGAAACAAGATGCTGATGAAGAAAAAAGACTTTTTTTCGTTGCCATGACAAGGGCAAAGGAAAGACTTTATTTGACTTATGCAAAAAAAAGAATGATATTCGGAAAAATTAAAGAACAAAAGCTTTCCCCTTTTGTGCGGGCAATTGAAGAGGATTTAAAAAAGGCTGAAAAAAAAATGAAACTGCGCACAAAAAAAGAAAAACATGTTCAACTCAAACTCTTCGATTGATTTCCTTTTCATGGAGGTGGAGCATGGAAAAAAGCATTGCAGAAATGCGTAAAGATGCTGTTAAAATTTTTAATAAGGGGGTATATGCGGTGGAACCCCGCAGGGCTGTTAAAAAATTTTGCAGGCGTGACAGGGACTATTTTTACGCCGGCTCAAGAAAATTTCATCTCCCCTCCATTAAAAATCTATATGTGATAGGCGCAGGAAAAGGGGCAGCTCCCATGGGTGCAGCAATTGAGGAGTTGCTCTCCGATTTTATTACAGAGGGAATAATTAATGTCAAATACGGCCATAAAACCCGGCTTGACAAGATAAAACTTGTTGAGGCCGGCCATCCCCTCCCTGATAAGAATGGTGAAAAAGGAACAAAAGCAATTTTTGAACTTGTAAAGGATGCAGGAGATAAGGATCTTGTACTCTTTCTTGTTTCAGGAGGGGGGTCTGCCCTCCTTCCCATGCCTGTTAACGGAATTACTTTAAAAGACAAGCAGGATACAATTGCCCTTCTTTTGAAATGCGGCGCATCAATTGATGAAATCAACGCAATAAGAAAACATATCTCCAATATTAAAGGTGGGAGGCTTGCAAAAATTGTCCATCCTGCACCAATCGTCTCTATTATTCTTTCCGATGTGGTTGGTGACGATCTTGAAGTAATTGCTTCCGGTCCCACTGTGCCGGATTCAAGCACCTTTTTTCTATGTGCAGATATCATGGCAAAATATAATATTAAAGATAAACTCCCCCCTAGTGTTTTCCAGCATATTAAAAATGGCCTTGCAAATAAAAATATGGAAACGCCAAAGGCTGATGACCCTGCTTTTTCCCAGACATCCACCCTTATAATCGGGAATAACATGGAGGCGATAACTGCAGCAAAAAAAGAGGCCGATGATATGGGGTATAATTCAATTATTTTATCATCCATGATTGAAGGAGAAACAAAAGATGTAGCCCGTGTTCATGCTGCCATAGCAAAGGAGATACATAAAACAGGAAATCCCCTCCCACCTCCGGCATGTGTTCTTTCCGGAGGCGAGACCACTGTAACGATTAAAGGTAGCGGCAAAGGGGGGCGTAACCAGGAATTTTCCCTGGCCGCCGCTTTGGATATCAGCGGAAATGATAAAATTGTTCTCCTGAGTGGAGGGACAGATGGAAATGACGGTCCCACAGATGCCGCAGGAGGAATTGCCGATAATACTACCCTGATCCGGGCCAGGAATCTTTCTTTAAATCCCCATGATTATTTATCGAATAATGATTCTTATAATTTTTTTCAAAAACTGGATGACCTGTTGATTACAGGCCCCACCAACACTAATGTAATGGATTTGCGGGTAATGATAGTCGCCTGATCTACAGGTTTTCAAAAAAACCGCAGACAGACCCGGGAAATAATGAATTTACAAGACCACCGAATCAAAACATTTTCAGGCAATGACCAGCTTACAGCCCAGTGCTTCAATGACTTTTTTGACGGTCTCAAATTTTGGAGAGCTGTTTGCCGACAAGGCTTTGTAAAGATTCTGGCGACTCAAGTTTGTTTCTTTTGCTATTTCGGCCATGCCTTTGGCTTTTGCAACATTACCAATGGCCACCATAAGCAATTCGCTGTCCCCTTCTTCAAAAGCAGCCTTAAGATACTCACGCATCATTTCAGGACTATCCAGATATTCACTGGAATCCCATTTCCTGGTGGTTATTTTCATCGGTATTTACTCCAGTTCATCCATAATGGTTCTTGCTTTTTTTATGTCTTTACTCTGGGTAGATTTATCACCACCGCAAAGCAGAAAAACAACTTTCCTATCCTTAATAGTGTAATAAATCCGAAAACCGGAACCAAAGAAAAAACGCAGCTCAAACAGGCTTTCACCAAGATTTTTGTGGTCTCCAAAGTTACCCAGCTGAATGTGATCAAAACGGCTTATAATCCTCGCCCGGTGTTGAGTATCCTTGATCTCGGCCAACCACTTATCGAAAATATTTGTTGTATTAATTTCAAATTCCACGAATATATGTGTCGCATATAAAAGACAATTTGTCAAAAGAATACTTCTCGACAAAAAAATTTAAATAAAAAAAGTATAAAGGGGGTACCATGGGAAAAGAGACTGTAATCTCAAATTTTACGTTAAAAGGAAGAGAGATCCTGTCTTCCTACGCGGCATACACAATTGAAGGGGAGATGACAGCGGAGGTTCAAAAAGGCGACGAAAAATGGACTATTCTTGAGAGAAACGGTATTGCCAAAGGAACATCCGACGGCGAAAGCGAAGCTATATATATCCCCAACCCTGACGCGATTAAATCGATGGAAACAAATATCAGGCCGCTTTTACCTGCAAAGGTGATAATAAAAAAACCTGAAGATATTTTCAAAGCGGTTGAGGAATTTGATTTAAAATTAATAGAAAAAGCTGGCCCCAACAAAAAAGACTGGGGGGGAAACGCATGCCTTGCATCCTCCACCGTCTTTTTCCAGACCCTTCTTAACGCTTCGGGATACAAGCCCTGGGAGCTTTTAGCGCCGGCAAATCAAAAAAATTTTTATATGCCCAATATAGCATTTAATATGGTTTGCGGAGGGGAGCATGTACCTGGCACAAAGCAGGATATTCAGGAAATGTTTTTTCTTGCCATGAATGAAAAATCAATAAAGGATGTTTTTTCCACAGGAATTAAATTTTTCAAACAATTTGAAAAAAATCTTGTACGGGACGCTCTGCCCACTGGAACAGCAAAGGAAAGAGGGTTTGTCTTTCCGGTTAAGGATAACTATGAAGGATTAAGCCGGATAAAAGAATGCGCAGAACAGCTTAATCTTAAAACAGATGATTATGCCATGGGGACTGACAATGCTTTTTCAGAACTCCAAAAAACAGACAAACTACGACAAAAAGGGGAATATGACCTCCGTTTTTCCGGACTTGGCGTAAAAACCAGGGAAGAACTGATTAAATTTAATGCTTCAGTTATTGCAAAAGCCAAAAATTTCGTGACAATGGAAGACCCTGGAGCTGAAAATGATATATTAACCCATAAAAGGATGACCGATCAGTATGGGGACAAAGTCCAGATTGTAATTGATGATGCAGCAGTAACGCAGATGCGTTTTATACTTCCGTTTCTGGCGTCTTGTGACCGGAAAAACAGGGCAGGGAATTCTGTCCTTATTAAATTGAATCAGGCCGGAACATTTACTGAAACATGCCTTGCCACTGAAATCGTTATTGGAATTGCAGATACCAGAAAAGTGGAAAAGTTTCTTGCTGCAAGGGGGGATCTTGAAAAAGTCAAAGATAAACTAAAAGAAGTAGGGGTTAACAGCATTGATGAAGCCATCCTGAATATAAAAAAGCTGGGAACAACAGCTTTTTTCTCCCATAGGTCCACAGAGGGATCTTCAGAATTTTTACCCATTATGCCGCTGATATATGGTTCCGTAACAAACAAACTATGGTTCAAGGCAGGAGCACCCAATGGTGAACGTAACCTCCAGAATTACAACCCCCTGATACGTGCTGAAGAAGAGATGGCAGCCTGCGGAATCAAAACAATTATACCCGGATTTGATGGATTACCTGATGAAGTAAAAATACCAGGCCTGAAAGATTAAGTTGCAGGAGTCAGTTATCAGTTGTCAGTTGAAGGAAGATAAATTAGTATAAATCAATACTGTCCGGTTAGAATCTTGCGAGAGGGAAGTTTAATTATTTTTGTAGCGTATTGAATAAATTTCTTAGAATTTCTTAGGGTTCGCTCGAAAATAAATTGGCAATTTTAAGTGTTGAGGCGCCTGCCTGACAAGGCGCAAAAGCGTAGGAATATCAAGATATTTATACGTTTTCGTAACGCAGTCAGGCAGGATGGATCGACGCTTAAAATGTTAAGTTATTTTTGAGCGCGCCCTAAGGTACTAATCTGTTACCATCAAAAAATATTTTTTAATTCCCTTGCTTATTCCCCGGGAAACAGCCTGGAGGGTTTTTTTATTATTCAGTTTTTTTTCATCACCGGGATTCGTAAGACATCCGGTCTCGATGAGTACTGCCGGCATGTCCGCCCCGCCAAGAACCAGAAGGGGGGCTTCCTGAATTTTTATATCGAACAATTTTGTTTCACGTAAAATACTCTCTTTTATCGATTCAGCAAGAATTTTCCCCGCCTCCCTGTAGCTCTCCTGGAGGGAATTCCATGACGGCTGTATAATCCCATTTTGCAGCGGCGTCACAGAAAAAGGAGCCTCCACTGTTCCATTTTCATCGAGCTTTTTAAAATAATATATCATTATACCCCTGGCGCTGTGAAGAAAACTCCCGCAGGTATGAACGCTGATAAAAATATCCGCATTACTCTGATTTGCCATGGCTGTTCTATCAAAAAGAGCAACCTGGTAATCATCTGTCCTGGTAAGTTTAGCTGTATATTCTCCACTAAAATTATCCGCAATCATTAAAGACAACGCAATGGCAACATCCTTTTCCAGGGTGCCCCCTGTGCCGCTAACCCCTTTGTCGTATCCCCCATGCCCCGGGTCAATTACAATTATTTTACTCCTGGAATCTCTCTGTTTTGCTTTTACTTTAAGTGATATAAGTAGTAAAAATATACTCAAAAAAATTATTAAAGTTAATAAACTTGTACACTTATGTAATTTGCGCCTCTCTCCCATCCGGAAATTCCTTAATTTATCTTGACACTTGCCCATTTTGATATTATCTTTTTCACCGACTAAAATGTATTTTTTTATTTAAATTCCAAACTAATATATCTGAACTTAAAGTCAATAAATTTAAAAATGCTTTACAAACTCTTTTGTGTCGGCTGTTTTTATCCAGGCTCCGAAAAATACCAGGAAAAAGTATGTATACACCCATTACCGAACCATGGTTATGAACCTGCCGTGCAATCTTTGTTCAACTTTTAGTCCAAAGTCCCTATATATAGACCTTAAGATAAAGGTTCCGGGTGCGTTATC
>DAOWMW010000079.1 GCA_030642865.1 Desulfobacteraceae bacterium | reverse complement strand
TTTGGCCATTGATGCAACACAGAAGACGGGCACAAGAACAAGTAATTATGTGTAATTTATGGGTAATTTATAACATTCACGATTCTTAATTCTTAGAGTATGGAAGTCAGGATTTACCTGGACAATACGATCTGTTTTTTTTAAAGTGCTAATAACTGTATTTTTGTTAATTTTGAGAATCCTGGCAGTCTCACGAACACCTCTGCCACTGGAGGCCATTTCTGCAATTTGGTCATTGATGCCATGCCTATATGCTCTGTAGCGGTATTTCAGCATGAAGGTTTTAGTTGCACAATCTATATCTCGGCAACGGTATCGTTGTGTACCAAGGGAATTTTTCCCAGATTTCATAATTTTGTCACTGCCACAATCAGGGCAGATAATTTTTTGATACTGTGTCATGTAAACAATATTTACATAATATAAATATTTATTCAATAAATTACATGTTTAATCCATTACACAATTTTGATGGGTTCTTTTGTAACGCTCTTTGTAGATTAGGATTGGGGATGAAATAAATTCACAATCCTAATCAGGTAATAAATTTCATTTTGGCCAGAGAAAGGTATGCTGCGGGCTATAATATGTTTAAATAATTTTGAGCTGTTACTTTTAAATTTTTTTTCAGCAGTGTCCGGTTAGAAAATTGCGAGAAGCAAAATACGGAAAGTTTAATTGTTTTTTCCGCTATTAAAGAATAAATTTATTCAATACGCTACAAAAACAAGTAAACTTCCCTTTCGCGAGATTTTAACCGGATACTATTGATAACATGTATGATTTCTCCTTGCAATAACATGATTGGCATTTTACTAACTTGACTATCCATGTATAGTCAAGTATTCTGTCTTTTATCTACTATAGACCTTAAGTTTAAAGCTTTTGAGTGGGTTATCGGTCGTCGAGGTATATGCCTTCCTCCCTCTGGCTTTTCCAAAATTATTATCTTAAGGTCCATATAACCAGAGGGTACCCATGGCCAAAAAAAAAATGAAATCTATCAGTTTTGATGCAATGGTTAAATTCTTTATACAAAATTATAATATTGCCACTAAAAAAGATATTGACAAACTTAATGATAAGCTGGATCGCATAGAAAAACTGATCAAAACTGCAAATACTGAGAAATGGTCTTCTGTTTCCGGCTCCCGATCCAGGTGTGGAACCGAATCGAATGCTTCTAATAAAGTTTTAAATGCAATTAAAGCCTCTGGAACAAAGGGGACCCCCTTTGCTCAAATAAAAATAAAAACAGGGTATAAGGAAAAAAAATTAAGAAATATTATCTACAGAATGGATAAGCTCGGCAAAATAATTCGTAAAGAACGGGGCATTTATATAATAGCAGATTAATCGCTGGTGTTTATAAGGTGTTTATAAAATAAGTTTTTTACCAGCCATTTAAAGAAGGAATCATCCATGACTCAACATCTTGATAAATTTAATCCGGGCATTGATAATATTACCGCCGACTTTGGGTACAATATTGAAAAAATTACGCAGATAAAAGAAAAAAATTTACTCCTTTATGAGCTTGAGCACCTTGCCACAGGAGCAAAGCATATTCATATAAGCTGCAGGGATAATGAAAACACATTTGGAGTTGCCCTCAAAACTGTTCCCTGTGATTCAACCGGCGTTGCTCACATTCTTGAGCATACTGCTCTATGCGGTTCTAAAAAATATCCTGTGCGGGACCCTTTTTTTTCCATGCTGAAAAGGAGCCTTAGCACCTTTATGAACGCTTTTACGGCTTCTGACTGGACAATGTATCCTTTTTCCACACAAAATAAAAAAGATTTTTACAATCTCATGGACGTTTATTTAAATGCTGTTTTTTTCCCCCTCCTTGATGAATTGAGCTTTAAGCAGGAAGGACATCGCATCGAGATTGAAAAAGATTCCAGCGATTTGGTTTATAAAGGTGTGGTATACAATGAAATGAAAGGGGCCATGTCATCCCCTGATCAGATTATGGCACGTTCACTTTTAAAGGCCCTTTATCCTGACACAACCTACAGTAACAATTCAGGGGGTGATCCTGCGGTAATCCCTGCTTTAACCTGTGAACAGCTTAAAACTTTTCACAAACGCCATTATCATCCAGGCAATTCCTTTTTTTTCACATACGGGAATCTTCCTTTAAAAGAGCATCTTCTTTTTATAAATAAAAATGTTTTGCAAAAATTCGGCAAGATGGACCCTGGAACCGAAATCCTGCCCCAGCCTCGCTGGAATAAACCCAAAGAAAGTATATGCAAATATCCCCTGGATAAAAATGATGACCCTGAAAAAAAATATCAGGTAGCTGTTGCATGGTTAATGGCTGATATCAGGGAATCTTTTGAGATTTTTGCTTTATCCCTTCTCTCCCACATTCTTCTGGGAAATTCCGGTTCTTATTTACGCAAGGCTCTAATCGATTCAGGGCTCGGATCTTCCCTTTGTGATGGCTGCGGGTATGATAGCGATAACAGAGATTCAATGTTTGTGGCGGGATTAAAGGATGTTAAAAAAACGGATGCTGAAAAAATAGTATCCATTATTTTCAACACGTTAAAAAATCTGGCCGATTACGGCATAGACAAGGAACTGATAGAGTCTGCCATTCATCAACTTGAATTTGGACACAAAGAAGTTACAAATTCACCTTATCCATATGGGCTTAAACTTTTTTTAACCATATGCGGCCCCTGGCTTCACCGATGCGACCCCAAAACAACACTTCAGATTGAAGACGACTTAACCCGGCTCCGCCAAAAGATTTCCAAAGAAAATTTTTTTGAAAATATGATTAAAAAATATTTTTTGGAAAATACCCATAGAACGATCTTTACCATGGAACCTGACAGGGAGATGGAAGAAAGAGAAAATATACGGGTATCATCTGAACTTAAAAACATAAAGCAGAAACTTACAAAACCGGAACTTGAGAAAATAATCGCTGATACCCATGCCCTGGAAAAACTCCAGGAGAAAAAAGAGAACCTCGCCTGCCTCCCCACGCTTCAATTAAAGGATATTCCTCCTTCCATCCAAAAGGTAAAAGAGACTGCAGCATACCCTGATATACCGATTTCAGTATATAATCAGCCCACATCGGGCATTTTTTATTTTTCCACCATCTTTGGAGCTTCCATGGTGCCAGAGGAGATTATCCCCCTTGTCCCGTTTTTTTGCAGTACTTTCACAAGAACAGGAACCCAAAAAAAAGATTATACCGAGATTGCAAGGCTTATTGACAGGTACACAGGGGGGGTCAGCATGGGTTTTTCAGCGCGGGCAGGTTTTGATGAGGCAGGTAGCTGTATTCCCATTATTTCCTTTAACAGCAAGTGCATAGACCGCTACCAGAAAAATATGTTTGAACTTATCTGGGAGATTCTTGCGGAACATACATTTTCAGATATTTTCCGTTTAAAAACGCTTCTTTTTGAATTCAGGGCTAATCTTGAATCTATTGTTATTCAAAATGGCCACAGATTTGCCATGCAGCTTGCATCAAGAAATTTTTCCCCTGCGTGTGCCCTTGGTGAAATATGGGGGGGGATTCATCAACTTCAAACTATTAAAGATATAACAGATAACCTCACAGATGACAGGCTCGAAGATTTATCAGAAACACTCACCTCCCTGGGCAAAACCATATTTACTCAAAATAATTTTAACGGGTGTATGATAGGAGGAGATCAGGGGCTTGGCAACGCCTTAAATTTTGCAAAAACAACAAAACAAATTTTACAGTACAAAGAGGGTGTTTTCACAAATTTTCAAAAAACTGAAAAATGTACAGGGGTAAATAATACTGATAATATACCATATGAAGGATGGCACACGACTTCCGCGGTATCTTTTGTTGTTAAGGCTTTTAGGACAGTTCGGATGAATCATCAGGATGCCCCTGCCCTTTCTGCAATAAGCAAGATTCTTAAATCAATGTACCTCCACCGTGAAATCAGGGAAAAGGGTGGAGCATATGGCGGATTTTCATTATATAATTCCGAAGACGGCATTTTTTATTTTGCTTCATACCGTGATCCCCACATCATAAGAACCCTTGATATATATCAAAAGGGAGCCGAGTTCATAACAAAAGGGGACTATACAAACGAAGATGTTAAAGAAGCTATCCTTCAAATATGCTCGGAAATCGACAGCCCTGATTCACCTGCTGATGCTGCAAAAAAAGGATTCATGAGAAAAATAATTTTTCTTACAGATGAAAAAAGGAAACTTTTTAAAGAAAACCTTCTTAAATTAAACAGGGCCAGGATTATGGAAACTGCAAATAAATATTTCTCAACCAACGGAAAAAAGGAGGCTGTTGTTGTAATCTCCAGCGAGGAAAAAATAAAAGCCGCAAACAAAAAGCTGAATAATCCCTTACTTAAATTGCGCAAAATATAATGACGCCGCTAATCAGCCCCTCGGCTTTTTGCGGATGTGATCACCTTTATAAAGGTATAATCTGAATCAGCGTCCCCTAAGGATTCGATCGAAAATAAATTGGCAATTTTAAGTGTTGAGGCACCTGCCTGACAAGGCGCGAAAGCGTAGGAATATCAAGATATTTATACGTTTTCGTAACGCAGTCAGGCAGGATGGATCGACGCTTAAAATGTTAAGTTATTTTTGATCGAGCCCTTAGGATTCGATCGAAAATAAATTGGCAATTTTAAGTGTTGATGCGCCTGCCTGCCAAGGCGCGAAAGCGTAGGAATATCAAGATATTTATACGTTTTCGTAACGCAGTCAGGCAGGATGGATCGACGCTTAAAATGCTAAGTTATTTTTGATCGAGTCCTTAGGGTTCAATCTTTTCAGGAATGGGAACCGGTTCGCTCCTTACGTGTCCAGCTCGTACAGCCCGTACATAATGATTATTCAGCTTATAACTACCATTTATATGTCCCGCATAAAAATGGACCCGCCAGGCATTATTTGTGTCATCTGCATAAACTGTTGATGACCAATAACCTGAGGGGGCTGTTTTAAAAAAAATTGAAAGATCAATAGCCGGATTATACTTTGAATAATCGATGATAGTTCCCAGCTCATTCCTGTCAGGGAGTCTCCAGTCATCATGATTTGCCAGGCCAAGGGTATCGCAATAAATCAGAGCGTTGCGCCAGGGCATTGTTTCTGTCGCCACCTGCTGCCACATGAGTCCTGTCACAGTATCTGTTACTGTGCCGTCGCCATTATCCACCAAAGCACCTGTGGCTGATTCCAAAAATGAAAATGAAAAAATTATCCATAAAACAAAAATTTTTTTCAAACTATTCCCCCTTAGGGTTATCCTTTGCAGAGTTGCGAACAGCACGCAGATAATAGCCATAGGACTTATGATCATGCTCCACATCACCCCCATTAAAATAAACGAGCCATGCGCTGTGGGGATAGGAAGCACAGGTGGTGGATGACCAGTAACCCGACGGCATTGTTGCTGGAAAATATCCCTTTTTTATCGACGGATCAGGCACTCTGCTTTCTATAATTGTGGAAAGTTCCTGTATAGTCGGCAGCCTCCAGTCATCATGCCCGCCAAACCATGTACTGTTAAGTTCATTTATAAAATTTTCTCCATTGGTTTCACTCCAAAGCAGGCCTGGGTTTCCTCCGTTGGCAGCAGGATTGCTATTATACCATCCATAAATGTTATCGGAATCATGGAGGTTTGAATAATCTTTTACACCATCTTGTGAATCTTTAACTTCCCATACAAGGCCTGTAAAATTATCCCGCACCATGGCCCATTTTACCGCAAAATCAGAAAGTTCCTTTCCATTTGAATCGAGCTTTGCACAGGGCTGTTTTTTTGAAGGTTCAGGTAAAGCTTCAGAGCCGGGAAAAAAATTATCGGAATTTTCAGGATAGCTATTTCCCATGGAATTTGCGGCAAAGCTTATTCCAGCCGTACAAATAAAAAAAAAGAAGGTCAAAAAGAATAAAGCTGTTTTTTGCATAGATACTCCATATGAAAAAATATAAAATCAAAAAAAAACGGTAACTATTCAGCCGAATAGCTGTAAAAAATCTTTAGACCTTACACCCGATTTTTGGCTTGCCATTGTGGATGCTGTTGCTTTTAATGGCATTCTTTGAATCACATTTTGGACAATTCATGAACCAGGCTTCTTCCAGATAAAATAATTTATTTTTAGCTTACTATTTATTTAAAAAATTATCCAGCTTTAATTTACCAGGACTACCATAACCTGATTAACGTTTTGAATTCGTTAATATTATTTGTAATCCTGCCAGGATTATGGATATCACAAAAACAAAATTACAAACTTTGTCTCATTATGATATGGTATGGAAAGAATAACTATAATATAAGGT
>DAOWMW010000111.1 GCA_030642865.1 Desulfobacteraceae bacterium | reverse complement strand
AGATTTTCGTTATGCAATTAAAGCTGTTGTTGGCGAAGAAAATTTTGTAGATATGCAGCCTAATATGTCTAATAATTACTGCTGCGGCGGAGGGGGCGGTTTTCTCCAGTCAGGATTTAAAGATCAGCGGCTGGCATACGGAAAACTGAAAGATGACCAGATAAAGGCCACAGGAGCCGATTATTGTATTGCAGGGTGTCATAACTGCCATGCCCAGATCCATGAGTTAAGTGAGCATTACGGTGGTAACTATCCGGTTGTACATTTCTGGACATTACTTGCACTTTCACTGGGTGTACTAGGGCCCAATGAACGTGAATATCTTGGAGATGATTTAAAAGATGTTAATGTCTTTCATCCTGAGACTGCCATGTAATTTACCATAGAAAATTTTAAACTGGATTCCCGCGCAAGGGGGAATCCAGTTTAAAGGATGTTAAAAATTTTCAAAAACCTAAGGATCGTGAATTTTATTAATTACCCAATCCTAACCTGATTTTTTTATTCTTTCTTCCATCTCGTTGACAACTCTGCAAAAATCCTTTCCCATATTAGATGCCAGTGTAACAAAGGCAAGTCTTTCTTTATCAAGCCCTATGACCTCCAGCTTTCTTTGTGCCTCTGCAACTCTCCAGCCTGCAAATATATTTCCTTTTTCTGATTTACAGTTTCCATTATGGCAGGTCATCACAAGTACACCGTCTGCCCCTTGTGCAAATGAACTCATAATAAAATCAAGGTCTATTTTACCTGCGCAGGGGACTTTGATGATATTGAGCCCTTCAGGCATCTCCATTTTAAATGATTCAGCCATCAGGCCTGCTTCATAAGCCGAGTTTTCGCAGCAAAAAGCAATTATATTCGGTTTTGCTGTTTTTGATTCTGTTTTTGCCTTAATCTCATCTGAAATAAAAGAATCATTATATCCCCCCAGCTGGATAGCATTCATCGGGCATTCACTGGCGCATATGCCGCAGCCCTGACATGCAATTGGAGATATAACAGCTTTGTCTCCCTCCCAGTATATGGCTCCGTGGGGGCAGCATCTGTAACAGGTCAGACAAATTGTACATTTTTCCGCGTCTATAACAGCTTTGTCCCCAGGTATTTTTTTTGTACCATCAGCAAGAAAGTTTTTTAATTCCAGCACTACATTATCAACGTCGACCCAGGCATTTGTCAGATTGCAGACTTTCCGGCTGGAACCTGCGACAAATATTCCCTCCCTGTTTGTTCGTACAGGAAGCATGTGGACATTCTCTTTCTGGAGAAAATCCTGTGGGCCAAGATCAATCCTGAGAAGATTTGCAAGGTTTTTATTTATTGGATCAAGAGTTATCTGTTCCTCAATAACTATTAAATCATGCTCGACCTCCAGCTTTTTTCTCAGAACAGGATCAATAAAGGTAATTTTTATTTTTTCATCTGACTCGATTATTTCAGGAGTATCCGTCAGCTTAAAAAATATTGCGCCTTTATCCCTTCCTTCTTTGCATAGCCTTTCCAGGCCGCTGGATGCCACTTTGATATTATTCATATATACAAAAACAGTGGACCCGGAAATGTTTTCCATGGCAAGAACGCTGTTTAAAACCCGCTGGGTCACTATGGGGTTTCCTTCCTGGGCAAAACCCGCAATGACTGCAATGCTTTTCCCTTTAATTTTTTCCTTATCTGATGCAAGAATGGATTCTATTTGTGATTGCGATAATACTTTATCAGAAAGAGAAAGGCCGTATTCTTTATCAAGAACCTTTATAGAAGAATCAGTGGCAATTACAATGGAGCCGACTTTTTTCTCAAAAATTTCATCTTTTTTTAAAAGCCATACGCTGTAATCTCCAGACACTCCTGCTGAACTGACAATATTTGTATTGGTAAAAACATCAATATTGCTGTCAGAGGCTGTTTTTTTTATTAAATCCTGGATATCCTGGTCCTCAAAATTTTTTAAACCAAGCTCGGGGCTTTTTTCAGCAAGAATAACCTTGTATCCTGATGAAGCTATTTCGCAGGCAGATTTAACTCCTGTTAAACCTCCGCCTATAACCAGTACATCAGTGTTGATGCTTATTTCGTTTATATCTGTACCTGTTTTATGTGTCATTGTATAGGTTCCTCTCCCCCCAAATAATTCAGTGCTTCACAAACAGCCTGGCCTGCATTTGCCATGGAGTCTGCAATGTTTTTCGGACCTCCGGCAGTCCCGGCAAGGAAAATGCCTCTGCTCGAGGTGGAGGAGTTATTGAATTTATTGCCATTCGATATAAAGCCATCTTCATCAAGAGCAATATCAAAAATTTTCGATAATTTATTGCTGTCCTCTCCTGGCGTGATCCCTATGGATAATACAACAAGATCAAACTCCTCAATCAGGGGGGAACCATCATTGTCGTTTAAATATCGTATTTTAACTCTATTGTTTTCAACAGGAATTATATCTATGGGAATATTTCTGATAAATTCCATGTCTGATTTGCATTTTTCATAAAATACCGGGAATGAATTTCCGGTATTTTGAATATCCATGTAAAACATAAAAATTTCAGTTTCCGGATTTTTATTTTTAATAACTTCAGCCATCCTCAGTGCATAGGGACAGCATACCTGAGAACACCAGAGATTTCCCAGTCTTTCATCCCTGCTCCCCACGCATTGGATAAAAGCAACTTTTTCAGGTTTTTCGCCATCCGATGGTTTTAAGGCACAGCCATTTTGTCTTAAAGACTCCTCAAGATCCATGCCTGAAATAACATTATCAAATTTATTATAGCCGTAAGTGCCTTCTATTTCAGGATCAAAAGGCTGAAAACCGGTTGCTATAATTACAGCATCAACATCAAGATTTTCTGATGAGCCTTTCTTATCAAGGGAAATAGCCCCTTCGGGACATATATCTTTACAAAAATCTTTAATAAGGGAAATCTTTTCTTCCATGATTCCGTAAAGAGGAGTGTTGTTTTTTGAAAATCCCTGTATAATTGCACCATGTTCAGGGCATTTTTCAAAACATGCCCCGCAATTTGTGCAGAGTCTGGAATCTATATATTCAGGACCTTTATTAAGGCTGACCTTAAAATTACCGTTACGATTTATATTTTCTATCTCTGTGGACAAATGAATATTGATTCCAGATTCATTTACCACGTTTTTCATCATTTTTTCAACAGAGCAGGCGCCGCATTGCTGGCACTCTTCCGTTGCCTTGCAGCAAAGTTTAATTGCATGTCCGCCTAAAAAGCAGGTCTTTTCCACTATATGAACATCAATGTTCATTCTGGATAATTCCCAGGCAGCAGTAAGGCCTGCAATACCACCCCCCACAACCATGACCTTTTTTTTCAGTTCTATATTCAATTTGGAAACTCCTTATTTAAAAATTATACCTCTGGCCTTGGCAGCACTTTAGCCCTTTCCGCAATCTCCGGGACTTTGTGCTCCCATTCAATCGCCATTAGATGAACTCCGGCTACGCCTTTCATCTCTTTGAATTCTTCGATCTGTTCACAGGCAATCTGGATACCTTCATTTGCCACCTTCTTTTTTTCCACTCCCTGGAGGCGTTTTATTATTTCATCGGGCACATCCATGCCTGGAACCTTATTTTTCATATACTTTGCCATGCCTATACTTTTCATAGGTGTTACGCCGGGAAGTATATATACTTTTTCAGTTAAACCCATATCGTTTGCCTGCTTTATCCATTCCCGCATTCTTTCCATGTTAAAAACGCACTGGGTCTGAATGAAGTCAGCCCCTGCCCGCACTTTTTTTGCAAGCCGAAATACTCTCCATTCAAATGGATCTGCAAAAGGGTTTGCAGCAGCCCCTATAAACATTTTTGGGGGATCATCAATATCAGCCCCTCCTAAAAACTTGCCTTCATCCCTCATTTTTTTAACCATTCCAACGAGCTGTATTGAATCCACGTCAAATACGCCTTTTGCCTGTGGATGATCTCCAAATTGCTGATGGTCTCCTGACAAGCATAGAATGTTTTTAAGCCCATGGGCATATGCTCCAAGAATATCAGCCTGCATGGCAAGACGGTTTCTATCACGGCAGACCATCTGATAATTGGGTTCAATTCCCATCTCTTTTACAAATAAAGCCGCTCCCCAACTGGACATTCTGACCATTGCCGTCTGATTGTCAGTTATATTGGCCATATCGACCATCCCTTTAAGATGACGGGCCTTTTCCTTGAGAGCTTTTATATTTGCTCCACGGGGAGGCCCCACTTCTCCTGTGAAAGCAAAGTGTCCGGCTTTTAAAACTTTTTCAAGATTACTGCCTGATTTCATATCTATATTTCCTTTAAAACAATAATTATTTTTTAGTATATATGTTTTTTTAAAATTTATGTTATTTTTTCAAGCGAGTATGCGTTCTTTGTAAACAGGCTGCATAATTGTGCGGGGCTTCTGGTTGCGCCAGTCTGTGGGAGGACAAATTTCTATTATGTTATCAAGTCTGTTTTGACTGGCCAGTCTTTCATAAATTTTAAACCAGGCACAGGGCTGGTCAGGGTCAATTTCGCAACTTCCTGAATTTGTACCGCCGCAGGGCCCGTTAAACAAATTTTTTGCGCACATGGTGACCGGACATATCCCTGCTGTCATGCCAAGAACGCAGTTGCCGCATGCACGGCATTTTTCTTCATACCATCCCACGTCCCTGTTAACACCTATAAAAGATGTGTCAACAGCCGGGAAAACAGGAATATCAGGAAATCTTTCCGCTAAAAATTGTATTCCGGCGCCGCATGCCATGGAGAGCAATGCATCATACTCGTCAACTTTGGCATCGAGCTCAGACAAAAACTCCATGTCACATTGGCGTTCAACAGTAAAAGCACCTGTAACAATCGGATCCTTGTCAATTTTTCGAGCGATTATCAGCTCGGAATTTAAAATTTCCACTTCTTTTTCGCCACCAGCCAGGCAAACGGCCACACAAGTTCCACAGCCAATTGTTAGAACTTTTTTATAATCCTTTAACATCTCTTTTATTTCATTAAAGGGTTTTCTTTCGGCAACAATCATAAAACCTCCTAAGTTAAATTCTTTACGAAATATTTCATTTCGTTTGGTTTTACTATGGTAAATTTGTTTTAAAATATAAAAAATCGTAACTGTTCAGTGGATTATCATATAATAAATTTCACTTTGAATAAAGGGAGGAAGGCATATTATAATAAGCATGCAGGCATAAATATTTATAGCTTCCAGCAGATAAGATTTACCATGAAGCTTTATCTCAAATAGTTTATGCGAATACTAAATTTTATAACATTTTATGCTCTTATGCTTACTGCGATGACCGATAATGCAGTGAAATTATTTATCTGATGATTTATACAGAACAATTACAAAATAAATGT
>DAOWMW010000246.1 GCA_030642865.1 Desulfobacteraceae bacterium | reverse complement strand
TCGTCTGAGGATACCTGCAGATTATTATTTAATGATGAAAGCCCTTGTCACTTTCGAAGGAATAGGTTTAGTGCTTGATCCTGATTTTGACATGATAAAACAGGCAACACCCTATATTAAAAAGATCAAACTTGCCAGGTTTTCTCCAAAAAGAATTACAAATGATATATTAACAATTTCATCGGATCTATTATTTTTTACACGGCAATTTCCAAAAGACCTGCTAAAAATTTCCCATTTAATTAAAGAACAAAAGCAGAGTATAAAGCTCGAAATTGAGGGGATTGATACAGCATTTTCAAAAATTGACCAGGCAAGCAACAGATTGTCCTTTGCAATAGTCATTGCTGCTTTACTCATAGGCTCTTCCATAGTTATCAGATCTGAAACACCCCCCCAGTTTTTCGGAGTATCACTCATAGGGATAGTAGGATTTTTGGTTGCTTTTGTAATGAGCTTCTGGCTTTTGATTGCCATTTTAAAAAAAGGACGATTATAACAAATTGATTCCCAGGGAAAAATAAAGATTTTTTTCAATTTCAAAAACAGCCATATTAAAATTGCTGCGGAACAACCATTAAAACTGGTCAAACGATTTATGGCTGATACGTTTAACTCATTTTCAAGGACATATATCATACCCGGCATACAATAATCATATGCACTGGGACAAAATCAAGCCACATCAGGGTATCTCACAAAAAAAATTCCATGCCAGGAATCGTGGCAAAGCCCTGCCTCATCTGCTGATTCAGCAGCTTGTCGAATAAGACCCTTTTTTATGTGCCGCTGCAGTGTTTAAAAAAGCTCTGCCATACATTTTACCGTATATGTACAGCAGAGCTTTTAAACAATAAACAATTTTAATCGATTTTATTTTAAAAAACTTTCAGGAGCTTAAATCTCCTGAATGGTTCTGGCTATAATTGTATCCTGGGTCTTTTTGTTAAGGCTGGTAAAGTGTGCACTGTATCCTGCTACACGTACCTGGAGCTCATGGTATTCTTCAGGTTCTTTTTGTGCCGCAAGTAGAGTTTCATTATCAACCATGTTAAATTGGACATGATTAATACCCAGGTCACACCAGGATTCAATATAGGACTTCCAGACTTCAAATCCTTTATCTCCGGCCAGTTGTACAGGTGACAGCCGCTGGTTCAAAAGATTTGCACGAAACATGTTTTCATGGGTCAATTTGCCAACTGTTCTTAATACTGCTGTGGGACCTTTTTTATCAAGCCCTGCTCCAGGTGAACAACCACCGTCATAACAGGTATCTCCCAGTCGCCTTCCGTTGGGAAGGGCACCTAACAATGCACCCCCCACAGTATAAGCGGCTATGTTCTGGGGAACCATGGGTATACCCTTTGACCTTGTCCCCCAGCATTGTGCAGGAAGGGATATTTCATCACGGACCCTTTCATGGATATTTACAATAATATCATCTGCATATGGATCATCATTACCCCATTTAGGAGTTTTAACAAAATCCATACGTTCTTTTTCATAGCCTTCCCAATTGACTTTAAGCATTTCAAGGAGCTGTGCCATGGTATATTTTTTCTCATCAAATACCAGCTTCTTGACTGCAACAACCGAATCCATCCCGTCCATCCATATGAAATTTGTAAGCCAGTTATTTCCATATTCCCGACGTTCAAAACAATTAATACCTTCGTCAACACATCGTTCATATGTGGCGCTTAGATGGGGCCGCCCCATTTTTTCTTCCACATAGCGCGACATGTTCCGAATCTTGCAAGCCTCCCAGGTTATGACCTTAAACTGTTCTATGACGGCATCAACAAACTGTTTGAAGTTCATTTCTGCAGGATCCCCTGTTTTGGGGCCTATCTGCATATTAAAAATAGGGTTGAATCCATTCCAGATGGCCAGCTCCACGCATTTTGAGCCAAGGGTTGCGCTTGATGAATAGCGTGCAGGCATGCAACCATCTTTTGTTTCGGGACACGGGACAATACATGCCTGGGCTGTCCATGTTCTGGCCTCTTCCTCAGGGGTTCCGCTCCAGAATATATTAGATTTAATGAGGACCTGATCATTACGGATATTGGGATATCCCAGACCGTGACGTATACATTCAAAGGCATTTTTCAAAACATCAGCCGGCATATCCTTGTTATATCTCAGTGCAAAGGTCGGTGAAGTACATCTTACAAGCCGCGCTGCTTCAAGAAAAATATTGGTGAGGTCATTATATTTCATGGAACCGTCTGGAGCCATTCCGCCAAGAGTCCAGACATACGCCGCAACATCCCCAGTTGAAAGCTCACGATATTGTCTGTCACGGCAGCTCCCATACTCAAAAGCCCTGATCAGATATTCACAAATATATTCTAAGGCCTTATCCCTTGTCAGGGTTTTATTCTTAATTACGTCTTGTTCGTACCATTCCCAGAACCACCAGTCATTATGGGTTGGCCATGAAGCATCCGATTTTTCTCTTTTTCGGCACATGGTCTGGATATGTTCAAACTGTAAGGCCTCAGCAAAAGTTCTTGGCGGGTTTGCAGGTACATGGGCGCAATAGCCGGAAATTTCAAGGAGCTCCTGTTTTCTGGCAGGGTCAGTTTCAAAATTTTCAGCTATTATTTTTGAAAGCCTGCTTAATCGTTTGGCATGGCGAAGTTCAGACTCAAGGGTGATCTTCATTGCCTTCCAATTATCGATCCTTTGAAGGTAATGATATTCCTTATCAAAATCAGGTCTTGCGCCAACCTTGTAAAGGATTTCATCTGCTTCTTTTAAACGGCCGTCGATTTCTTTGAGGATCTCGTTATAACCCTTTTTGTAATACCCAAAGTGGGATGTGCAGTATGCGGTGGTTTCAAGGTGGGGACCTCCGGTAAAGGTCTGGGATGTTCTGCACATAATCATCTGCCGTTTACTTAAAATTCTTTCAGTAAGTGCCTGCTGTGTAAACGGTTTCATAATTTCCAGAGCTTCTTCCAC
>DAOWMW010000068.1 GCA_030642865.1 Desulfobacteraceae bacterium | reverse complement strand
GTAAATTCAAACCCCACGAAAAATCAGTAGTGTCAGGTTAGAATTTTGCAAGAGGGAAGTTTAATTGTTTTTGTAGCGTATTGAATAAATTTCTTAGAATTTCTTAGTGCAGCGCAGCCAAAAAATTGCGATTGTTTGAGCGAGGCACGAGCGAGTTTCGCAATTTTGGCGAAGCAAACTTAGAAATTCAAGAAATTTATTCTTTAATAGCGGAAAAAACAATTAAACTTTCCGTATTTTGTCTATTATGTTTCCTGCAATTTCCTAACCGGACACCACTGACGAAATTCTGTAATGGACCAGGAAAAACAAAATGGTAAAAGACCCCACACCGTTAGAAAGATTCATCCAGGGCATTATTCCTGAAAACCCTGTATATCGTCAGCTTTTGGGACTCTGTCCCACCCTTGCCGTAACAAATAACATGAAAGCGGCCATGACAATGGCGGGGGCTGTGGCTTTTGTACTTTTGGGTGCGAATATCCTCACCAGTCTGATACGAAACCTGCTGAAACCCCACTTGCGCATTGTGATTTTTACGTTGACCATAGCAACCTTTGTGACCATTGTGGATCGTTTTATTGCAGCCTATATGTACACAATGAGCAAGAGTCTCGGGCCTTACATACCCCTTATTATTGTAAACTGTATTATCATCGCCAGGTGTGAGGTATGCGCCTCCAGGCAATCGGTTGTAACAGCCGGAGCAGATGCCATTGGGCAATCCCTTGGCTTTGGACTGGCACTGGCAAGTATCGCTGCTGTTCGTGAAATTTTGGGCACAGGTATGTTTTTTGGCCTCCGTGTTTTGCCATTATCCTGGCCGGACTGGGTGATAATGGTACTTCCACCTGGAGCTTTTTTTACTCTGGGGCTTTTACTTGGCGCTGTCAATCTAATGGAATCGAACAGAAAAAAGGCTTCAGATAAAGGGTAAACAAAAATGAATTATTTCCTGGATATATTTCTCATTGCAATAAGTGCTGCGCTCATCAACAATTTTGTCTTTTACTATTTTGTTGGAATCTGCCCATTCATAGGAGTTTCCCGAAAAATTGATATGGCAGTTGGAATGGGTTGCGCTGTTACTTTTGTAATTACCATCGCAGCCTTTTTGAGCTGGACAATTACCGCCTTGATACTCATTCCCGGCGCCCCCCTTTCTTCATTTGCTGCAGGTTTTTTTCTAACCGAGGCTGAGGCCGCCGCCATTGACTTGACCATACTCTGCTATATTGTCTACATCTTTGCCATTGCATCTTCTGTTCAATTTGTGGAAATGTATGTACGAAAATTTTTCCCTTTCCTTTACAAATCTTTTGGCGTCTTTCTACCTCTGATCACAACTAATTGTGCTATTTTGTTTGCGTGCCTGACCATAATGAGCAATGTAGCAGGTGTGGAAAATCCGGCTGATGCCTGGGGCCTGGGAAAATCTCTAACACTGGCTTTTTGTGGAGGAGCAGGATTTACCCTGGCAATCGTTATCATGTCCGGCATCAGGGAAGAACTCGATTTTTGCGACATTCCAGCATCCCTTGAAGGTGCGGCCATTACACTTATTGTTGCGGGGATTCTTTCCATGGCATTTATGGGATTTGCCGGTGTTGATTCCGGCCTGAAAAAAGCCCTGGAATCCAGGGAGATCTCCTTTAACTCTCAGCTTAGGGATGAAATAAAAATTACCCGTGATTCATAAAATTCACGATCCTTTGAGCGAGCCCTTAAGGGTGCAGATTCTCAAAGTCCTGAACTCCTGGCTTTATTTGCCAGATAAATCCTACAATTTAAATAAGGAAATTATGCCATTAGTAACAATTACCCTTGCCGCAGGAACCCTTGTGGGGATGGCCCTTATCTTGACATATATTCTTGGGTGGACAAACAAGGCATTTCATGTTGATGTTGATCCCAGGGTCGATTCCATAAATAATGCACTTCCCGGTGTCAATTGCGGTGGTGCGGTTATATCGGCTGCAATGAATATGCCCAGGCCATCGCTGGCAGCGGAGCCAGGGTGGATTTGTGTACCGTGGGTGGTGATAATTGCGCTGAAGCTTTGGCATCTATTATGGATGTTGAGGTTGAAACAAGCCTCCCCTTACGACCTGTTGTCCATTGTATGGCAATTTATGAAGACCGCCTTGGACGAAGTGAATATGTTGGAGAGCAAAGCTGCGCTGCTGCAAATCTTGTTGCAGATGTTCAGGGATGCATTTATGGTTGCCTGGGATTTGGAGATTGTTCCCGTGTGTGTGACTATGATGCCATAAATATTGTTGATGGCCTGGCAACAGTCGATTATGAAAAATGCGTGGGCTGCGGTGCATGTTCTCGAGTTTGTCCCAGGAATGTTATTACAATAAGGCCATTTAAAAGTGATCAAATATTTGCTGTTGTCTGCTCCAATAAGGATATGGGTAAAAATGTAACAAAAGTATGCAAGCGGGGGTGTGTAACCTGCAAAACCTGCACCCGTCACAGCAGCCTTTTTACCATTTTTGACAACCTCTCCACCATTAACTATGATGTATATGACCCTGAAAATCTGGGAAATGTTATTAAAGCTACTGATAAGTGCCCTCGCAATGTAATCCGTCTTGTGGGAAAAACAGATGGAAAGGAGAGGAACCTGCCAAAAGATGGGGATGATTCGGAACTTGCGGTGCCGGACTTTAAAACTACAGTGGATGATACAGAGTGGCGGGGATAAATTTTTTCCAGTTTCCCGGGGAAAATGGGGTCACATCTTTCCAAACAAAATGTGAATCCCCATCCTTTCCGGAAATTATTCAAGATTCCACTGGTTATTAAAACGCCTCCCTTATTTTGCCTGATTTTTTAACCTTCTCCAGTACATTCAGCATATTTTCAGGGTTGTCCTTTTTATGATAATGGCAGGCATTGCATGAATTAGGCTGCTTTTCAAAGCCGCCTGCCTCCATGGTACCTTGACTGATGGCGGTACACATCACCTTTTGTGGCACGCTTTCCCAGCCCCAATCCTAAGGACTCGATCAAAAACAACTTAGCATTTTAAGCGTCGATCCATCCTGTCTGACTGCGTTACGAAAACGTATAAATATCTTGATATTCCTGCGTTTTCACGCCTTGTCAGGCAGGCGTCTCAACACTTAAAATTGCCAATTTATTTTCGATCGAATCCTAAGCAGCAGTATCATTATGCTGTTTTTAATCATGTTCTATAATCTCCTTTTGTTTATGTTTTTTAATGTGTATAATAAAAACATAAATAAATGTTTTTTTTGCGGTGGAATAGTAAAGCCCTTGTAACTACTTAGGACTCGATCAAAAATAACTTAGCATTTTAAGCGTCGATCCATCCTGCCTGACTGCGTTACGAAAACGTATAAATATCTTGATATTCCTGCGTTTTCACGCCTTGTCAGACAGGCGCCTCAACACTTAAAATTGCCAATTTATTTTCGATCGAATCCTAAGGTACATTAAATACTCCCGTCTAATACCTGGGATCTTATAACTCCCTGGCTCCATTTACGGGCAGACTGGAGCGCCATTTTAGGATTGGCCAGATTTGTCCAGAAGGCTTCATCCCTGGGAAAACCCACAAAGGGGCTTATGCTTTTTTTGTTGATGCTGGCAACCCATATGAGTGTTTTTGATCCTTTTTCTGCTAATTCAGGGTATTCCCTTATAAAATTAACAAAAGGTGCAGGGCTCTGCTCCTGGGGAACAATTATAATATTACTTTCTTCTGCGCCCCGAATTTTTTCCAGGTTGTCGTCAACAAATATAATGGAAGGAAAAATGTGAACCTGGACTTTAAATTCATCACTTTCAGCCAAATAGGTTTTGTACACATTTTTTAATGGTGAATCTGACCCTGTCAATTTATATTCTGACTTTCTCATAAAGTCGATGACAAGAGCCTCAATCTCCTGGGAGATTTCGGGGAAACGGAGCTTCATAAGCCTTTTATATGCTTTGGCAATTTCATCCGGCAAATATTTATGTGTGGGGGGGCAGAAAAAAATTTCTCCAAGGTGGTTGATTTTTACATGCATATCTGGAGAAAAAACTGAAAGTTTGTCGTCCCCTATGATGCTGAAGAAAATTTTTTCAAGAATATCATCTCCCAGTGTATCTTTTAAAGATTTTTTTTTATCATCTGTTAATTGTTTATGCTCATCGTCGATTACCCACATTAATTCATAGCCGGAGATTGCATTTAGCGGGGTTATCCGATCAGATATTTTTACTAGCAGATGTGTCAGTATATTTTTCATTCATCTTTTCCTTGCTCGTGAGTCATAAGTTTTCTTACTGAGTTGTATTTTCCTTGTTATTTTATAATTAGGATCGTAAATGTTATAAATGACCCATAAATTATAACATAATTACTTGTTCTTGCGCCCGTCTTCTGTGTTGCATCAATGGCCAAAATTGCGTAGGGGCATCCCCCTGTGGGTGCCCAAAATGCTCTGAAGCGTGACTGCTCTCAGCATTTTTAAAGTAATATGCAGTTACAGTTTTAACTGGCCAAACAGTAATCGACTCCGTTTTTAAAAATGCGTATCCCGGCGGTGATCCCTTTGTCAGGCCTTTTCCCTTCACGTTTAAGCTTTTCCTTAATTCGTGTCCAGTCCGGATGGTTTGTCCAGTGATTAAATGCCTCAGGGTGGGGCATCAGTCCGAAGATACGGCCTGTTGAATCACATATTCCGGCAATATCATCCACGGAGCCATTGGGATTGTGGGGAAAGTTTCCATTTGCAGGAGCTCCATCAGGCATGGCATAGCGGATTGCGACCTGGTTATTTTCCAAAAGATGTTTGATAATAGAGGGGGCAGTATAAAATTTTCCTTCACCGTGCCGAATGGGAAGTTCTATTTTATCCATCCCTTTGGTGAAGACACATTTTGAGATGGGATTTGTCTGTAATGTGACCCAGTCATCCCGGAAATTTCCGCAATCGTTGTATGTAAGCGCAACACACCGTTTTTGGCTTTTGCCGGACGATTTTTCAGTTTTAAATCCTGGGAGAAGTCCCATGTTTACAAGGGTCTGAAAACCATTGCAGATTCCCATAACAAGGTTTCCTTTTTCCACGAATTCAAGTATTTTTTCACCCATTCCCGATTTCATGCGTGCAGCCTGAATTACTCCTGCTCCATGGTCGTCTCCCCAGCTGAATCCCCCCACAAATGCCATGATCTGAAAATCATCCAGGGATACAGATCCGTTTATAAGTTCATTTATGTGGACTCTGATCCCCAGGGCTCCGGCAAGGTTAAAAGAGTGTGCTGTTTCGTGGTCACAATTAAGTCCGTATCCTGTTAAAACAAGAGCTCTAATTTTAGCCATAAATCTACCTTAAACTTTTTATGAATTCACCTACAGCCTGAACCCCCTCTTTTTTTATCAGGCGGATTGTTTGAGAACCCAGGACCGCGATATCGGCCTTTCCTTTTAAAAAATCGATATCAGCTTTATTCTTCACCCCGAAACCCAGCGCAAGGGGGAGGTCTGTTGCTTTTCTGCAGTAGCCGAGATAGTCATCCAACTGGTTTGTAAAGGTTGTGTCTGCTCCTGTTACACCTTTTCTTGCCACGCAGTATATAAATCCTTTTCCATGGGATGCTATATATTTCATTCTAGTGGATGTTGTGGTTGGTGAGAAAATAAAAATGGGGTTAAGATTTTTTTCTACCATTGTATCAATATATTTATTCCCTTCTTCAGGGGGGAGGTCCGGGACAATTGCCCCTTTTATACCTATTTCGGCCATTTTATTCACAAATCTATCCACTTTATACTTAAAAAGGATATTATAATAACTCATGAAGAGGAATGGAATGTCGAATTCTCTGGTGACTTTATCTGCAAAGTCAAAACATTTTTTTACGGTGGATCCCCCTTCCAGGGCTTCCTGATTTGCATGGAGAATAACAGGGCCGTCTGCTATTGGCTCGGAAAAGGGGATCTGGAGTTCCATGAGATCGACCCCTCCTTTGACCATTTCTGCTATTATTTTATATGAATCCTCAAAGGAAGGATAACCAAGGACAATATGGGTCATGAGGAGGATCTTTTTTTCCCCCAGCCTTGTTTTAATGTACGATTCAAGCATTATTTATACTCCTTTGCCTTTGCTTTGATAAATGCCTCCCATTTGGGGTCTGCAAAGGCATCTGCAACTGTGAAGATATCCTTGTCTCCCCGTCCTGACTGGTTGATTATAATTATATCTTCCTTTGGCATATCAGGCGCTTCTTTAAACGCCTGAACAAAAGCATGGGCAGATTCCAAAGCCGGTATGAGCCCTTCTTTTTTCATTGTCAGTGACATTGCGCTGATTACTTCTTTATCTGTGGCAGCTTCAAAACGGACCCGTCCGGTCTCTTTAAGGTTTGACAGAATGGGTGAAACTCCAACATAGTCGAGCCCCGCTGCAACGGAGTGGGTCTTCTTCATCTGGCCGTCACTGTTCTGGAGGAAGTATGTTTTATATCCCTGGGCAATGCCGATACTTCCGTCTTTTGAAGAAAGCCGGGCAGCGTGCCGGCCGCTATTTACCCCCAGTCCCCCGGCCTCCACCCCCACAAGTTCCACGGGATCATCCATAAAGCCCTGGAATATTCCCATTGCATTGGAGCCGCCGCCGACACAGGCATAGACCCTTGCAGGAAGGCGTTCTTCTTTTTCAAGAATCTGTTTTTTTGCCTCCTTACCTATGATCGACTGAAAATAGGATACCATTTCAGGGAAGGGATGGGGTCCGCATGCGGTTCCAAGGACGTAATGGGTGGAATCCATATTAGTAACCCAGTCCCGGAAAGCTTCATTTATGGCATCTTTTAAAATTTTGGTCCCATCTTTTACAGGTATGACCTCGGCGCCCAGACGCTCCATCCAGAAAACATTGGGCATTTGGCGCATTACATCTATTTCTCCCATGTAGATGGTACACTTAAATCCGAATTTAGCAGCAATGGTGGCTGTTGCAACCCCATGCTGGCCTGCCCCTGTTTCAGCTATTACGCGGGTTTTTCCCATTTTTTGTACGAGAAGCCCCTGGCCCATAACATTGTTTGCCTTGTGTGCACC
>DAOWMW010000268.1 GCA_030642865.1 Desulfobacteraceae bacterium | reverse complement strand
TCCTGAAAGCAATTAACCCTATAGCAGTATCGAGAAAAAATCCAAGGCAGGATTTGAAAACTGTGTTGGACAAAGGTAAAACCCTTATTTCAGAGGGCTGTTCAATAATAATATTCCCACAGTCAACAAGAAGTGAAGTGTTTGACGTTTCTTTATTTAATTCACTCGGCGTTGAGCTTGCCGGCAGGGCAGGGGTGCCTGTTGTTCCGGTTGCCCTGAAGACTGATTTTTACGTCAGAGGAAGATTTATAAAAGGCCTTGGCAGTATTTATCCTGGCAAACCTCTGTATGTAAAGTTTGGAGACCCTGTCCCTGTCGGTTCTAATGCTCAGGAGGCCAACCGGAAAGTAATCAGTTTTATAGCTGATAATCTTAAAGAATGGGGCTGCCGGGTTAAATATAAAGACCTTTAATTTTTGCTTAACCATCTTTGAGCCCTTTAAAAAACTTTTTTAACCAATTGTTTTAATTGGGTTTATTCCCATTTTTACTATTCTCTGCTCCTCGTTTTTTACAAAAAATACATTAAAAAATATTGTTTAACCCAAGTTTGACAATTATTTTATAAATGCATCCTATATTCAATAGGATATAAGATTTTGGGCTTATTTCTCCCCACTACATTGGTCATTTTGTATGCCCACCATAATAATATCAAGGCGTTGCGACCTTGGAACCCTTGATTTTAGCAGTTTTTACTATAATTTTGTCGAACTTGAGTTAAGGTCTATGCAAAATTATATCGATTTAACCATCATTATATCGATTTAACCATTTGTGAAAATCGGTGTTAAATCCATAATTTTTTCCATGGGTAAAAAAATACAATAAGTTCTGATGCCTGGTTCAAATTTTTCTTGCTTTGACAGCTTAAAATTCATATAAATATTTTTTTAACAATGATATCAGCCGCCATTGGCATAAAGGAAAACAATAAATCCTCAAATTATAAAGTTTTGGAGCATAACCTGATGAACAATAACAGCAAGCCGATTATTATGGGCAATGATCATGCCGGTTTTCATTTAAAAAATATTATAAAAAAATATTTAACAGATATGGGAATTGATGTAGAAGACGCAGGCGCTCACACAGAAGAGTCTGTGGACTATTCGGATTTTGGAATTTCGGTTGCATCAATGGTTTCAAGCGGCAGTTTTGAGAGGGGAATACTTATTTGCGGAACAGGATTAGGCATGTCAATGGCTGCCAACCGATTTTCCAATGTAAGGGCTGCCCTTTGCAATGGCATCTTTTCCGCTGAAATGAGCAGACGTCACAATAATTCCAATATTCTTGTAATGGGCAGCAGGGTTACAGGTGAAGGAGTTGCGCTTGAAATAGTTAAACACTGGCTTGAAACTCCTTTTGACGGCGGACGACACCAGATGCGGATAGAAAAATTTAATAACATGGGAAAGCGCATTTAATGGTTAATATTTATGTTAAGGGAAAAAGATTTGATTTCAAAATTTATTAAACAAACAGACCCTGAAATTGCAGGGATAATTAAAAACGAGATTGACAGACAGCAAAACAGTCTGGAGCTTATTGCATCTGAAAATGTGGCAAGCAAAGCAGTGATGGATACTCAGGGCAGCGTGCTGACAAATAAATATGCCGAGGGTTATCCTGGCAAGCGGTATTATGGCGGGTGTGAATATGTGGATGTGGCTGAAAAACTGGCAGTGGACAGAGCAAAAAAATTATTCAATGCACCCTATGCAAATGTACAGCCCCATTCAGGGTCCCAGGCCAATATGGCTGTATATTTTTCATTATTAAATCCAGGGGATACTGTTCTTGGGATGAATCTTGCCCATGGGGGACATCTCACACACGGCAGTTTGGCAAGTTTTTCAGGTCAATTTTATAATTTTATTCACTATGGAGTAAAAAAAGATACAGGAACCATTGATTACGAAGAAGTGTCATCTCTTGCAAAAAAACATAAACCGAAAATGATAATAGCCGGCGCCAGCGCCTATCCGCGAATAATAGATTTTAAATTATTTGCCGAGATTGCCAAATCTGTGGGAACCTTGTTAATGGTTGACATGGCGCACATTGCAGGTCTTGTTGCAGCAGGTGTTCATCCTTCGCCCATACCTTATGCTGATGTGGTAACTTCAACGACCCACAAAACTCTGAGAGGCCCCAGGGGCGGGCTTATTCTAGCAAAAACCGATTACAGCGCCAAATTAAACAGTGAAGTATTCCCAGGAATACAGGGCGGTCCCCTTATGCATGTTATTGCAGCCAAAGCAGTAGCTTTTAAGGAGGCCATTAATGATTCCTTCAGAGAATATCAAAAAAATATTGTAAAAAATGCAAAAACACTTGGAGCACGACTGATGAACGAAGGGATCGATCTTGTATCAAACGGAACTGATAACCATATGATGCTTGCAGATCTGAAAAATCTTAATATTACAGGAAAAGAGGCTGAAAATATCCTGGGCAGCGCCGGAATTACTGTAAACAAAAACTCAATCCCCTTTGAAACACTGAGCCCTTTTATAACAAGCGGTATAAGAATAGGAACTCCGGCAATAACCACCAGGGGGATGATGGAGCCGGAAATGGAAATCATAGGCGGTCTTATTGCAGATATTCTTAAAAGCCCCTTTGATGAAAAGATTATTAAAAAAACAGGAAAAAAAGTTGGTGAACTTTGTAAAAAGTTTCCTCTTTTTGAGTAAAAAGC
>DAOWMW010000110.1 GCA_030642865.1 Desulfobacteraceae bacterium | reverse complement strand
ACAAAAAGAGCTTGCCCCAGAATTTGGTCATTGCAAGATAGGTGTCATCCCCTGTGGTTACGTATTTGGTCTCCATATAGGCAATTACAAATGAAAGGCCAAGTGTTAAGGGAACAAATAAAAAATGAAACATGGTGGCGATTGCAAACTGTAGTCGCGAAAGCAATACAACATCCATCATTATTCTCCTCTTTTTGAATGGTAATAAATTGATTTGACGGTCTATAGATTAAAAAATCACTGACAACAGAAAACAACCCGGCTATATAGCGGTCAACTTTTTTGATCTTGTAATAATTCCATAAACGCTTGAAGCCTTGTAGTGAGCTGACCTGTGTTATCCGAAGTATAGTCGGTTTCGAGATACAGCATTGGTATCCCGTTTTGCTCAAGGATTTTTTCGACATGTCTTGATTCCATCTGGTAAAGCTGACATCCTGCAAATGAATTATATATTACACCGTCTATACAAAAATCTCCAGCGATATTCAGTAATCTCCGTTTTCTATCAATGTTTGGCGTAAAGCAGGGGCATATGCCAGGCTTGAGATATCGGTCTGCTATGGCAGGGATCATGTCATACAGGGACCATTCATCCACAGCGACCATATCATAAAGGGAACGGCTTGATGAACAAAACTCCTCAGCCACAACGATTCCGCCCATTTGTTCTATCATTACAGGAAGCGTCATATTCGGGAATATAGAAGGCGAGCCTGCAAGGAGTATCCTTGGAGCCTCTTGCCCAACGACATACTGATTCCGCCTCGCTCTATCTTCCAGTTCGTCATTAAGCCTTGAGAGCCTGTCTGTCCAGTTCGCTATGTCATCGAAAAAATATGCGTTTGCTACAAGAATAGCATTATTACCCCAGATAACAGGGTTCCCCTTCCTGATGTTATAAAGACGTCTTAATTGGGCTTGAGCAAGACTCACTATACCTATGGCTGCTTTTAATTTTTTCCTTGTCAGCCTTTGTCCTGTAACTCTTTCCAGTTCTTTGGCCAGCTTTTTTACTACCATGTGCCAGTAAAACCTCGCCTCTTCCGTCTCTTTTGTAGGTGGAAGCTCAAGTGTGTAGAAACAACTGTCAATATCTTCAGCCATCTCTCCAATTTTTTTCTTATGATCGCAGGTGGTAGGGTTTATTATCATTGCAGGCGCTGCAGCCATTGGAAAAATATTTAAATAAAGAGCCCCGAATGTTGACTTTATTAGCGGACAGGCTTTTGCAGGAAAAAACTCTTCGCCTATTTCAGCCATTGAACGGGCGCCCGAGCAGACCCTTAACGGTATTGCTCCAACAGCATATATCAGCTCCACCGGCACATGGATACACATTGTAGCAATAACCTTTTTACCATTATTAGGTGTTTCTTCAAAAAACGCTCTAAACCTTTCATAAAAATACCCCATCTCTTCAGGAACGTCAGAAAAATCATCCATGATTTCTTTTAAACTCTTTTTCACCTCGATTATCAGGCGAATTTTAGCCTTTTCATTCATCACTTTATTTCGTTCCTAAGGCAGTATCTCTTGAAAAACCCCGTTTCAGTAGACATAAAAACAGGTATATTAAAAAAGGATACCTCAAGGCATCCTTCCTCCGGACAGGCCTCCACACATTTAAGACATAGCATACAGTCATCTTTGACAATATTTTTGTTTATAACATCATCTGCTATCTCCTTTATCCCCACGTCACATACTCTGTAGCAGTTACCGCATCTTGTACATTTTGCCACGTTCTTGTTCAGCCTCAGGATAGCAACTTTCGAAAATATATACAAAAGTGCGCTCATGGGACAAAAAAGGCAAAAAAATCTTTTCTTGAAAAACGAGCCTGTAAAAAAAATTCCGGTAACAATCATCCCGAGAGCTGTCATGGTCATGGCTGTTTTTGTGCTGAAATCTATATATATCTGTGAAGTATCACCTGTAAAAAGAGGTAGTACAATCCTTCCTGGACATATTTTGCAAAAGGGAGGAAATATATCATGAGAAAATTTGGGCAGCCATAGCAAGGAATTACTTACACCGAGAGGGATAATAATCAGGAGAAACAAAAGGATATATTTGATCTTTTTTAGACCTTTAAAGGTTGTTTCACCATATTTAGAAAAACGAATATGCAAAACTTTTCTCAGCTTTGTAATCCAGTCCTGAATTGTTCCAAGAGGGCAGAGATAGCCGCACCATGCCTTACTAAAAACAAGGCCGAAACATGCAAAAACAAGAAAACCCTTAAGGAGATGGATCCCGCCTGGGCCGATAAACCTGCTCCATGTCATATGAAGCTGATGTTGTAAAGGCATAAGATAACACGTGCCGCCGCTGCCTTTGTTAAATGGGCAGGCAAAGGTGGGAAGCTTTTCACTAATGGTGACATAGAAATATCCCCCATAAACAAACAAGACAAACGCCGCTATTTGAAAGTAAAATCTGAACTTGCTGATATTGGAATTATTAATGAAAGCTCTAATCTTTTTCACGGAAAGCATACTCCTTATATGGTCTTTTACGATGCTCTCTATAAAAATATATAAGAGTAGCCACTGCCGGCATAACAAATATCAATAAAATAAGGCCGTAGAGATATGATGTATACATGGTTTTTGAGGGTATGTAGGAGCCTCCCAATGTCCCTGCATAATGAATCCGTTCATAAGGTATCCCTTGGTAACTGCCGCTTTTTTTTACAGTATACTCTGCTGTCACTAAAAAATTATGGATATTCCTTTTATTTATCTCTTTGAACCTTGGGTAATAATCTCCGACAAGCTGAAAAGCAGCCCCACCATTTATGTCTGTTTTTAAATTATTAACCCATCTTTTTTGAGTGCTCAGCATTACCTTTGAATATTCCAGGGGCGCTCCTTTAAGGAGCACTTTAAAAGTCACATCATCCCCGGATGACAAGAAGGTGTGGAAATCCTCTCCGGGAATTCTTTCCCTGACGATCTCAAAAGGAATCTCCTCGTTAAAGGTTCTATGAAGCATTTTTTTTCGCATTCCAGCATGTCCGTTTGAACATTTGTGGGAGAGCACCTCCGCTTTTGCAACCACGATATTTAATGTTTCTTCCTCAACAAATCTTTCAAAAAGATAGACGTTGTAGAATCCCTCCATATTTCCCTCAAAGGTAAGTACATGACCCCACAGGCCATGTGAAACATTACCTTTTATTAATTTTCCATCAGGAGAACACACAAAAATAACCGGATTTTTTGTGTTTGTACAATTAGCATATTGTGATTCAACAGGAAAACTGCCCGACCTTATCCAGAGGATTTTTTTTTCTCTTCCGTCGTTTCCTTTTATAAAAGATACGCCATGCATTCCATGACGTATCTTTTTGGATATCTTTTTCGGTGGGGTATTAGACAGCCAGATGTTCTCGGAAGCAGATGCCCCTTCGGCAAAAAAGAGCAGAAAAATTGCAATTAAAATTCTATCTTTCAATCTCATATTAAAATAACTCTTTTTCAAAATCTTGTCCCAACCGTAAAAATGACATTAAAGGGCCATCCCGGATAATACGATTCCGTCCATACTCCTTTTTTATAGTCAGCAGACGTCCAGGTTGCATATTTTGTGTCAAAGAGGTTGTTTATGCTTAATGAGGTGAAATATCGTTTCCATTTATACGCAAGTTTTGCATTTACCACACAATGCCCCTTATATGTATTGACATTCTCGTTGTCCATATAATATTCATCCATCCATTTTAAACTAACATTTGCCGTAAGGCCCGAATGGTTGGCATATCTTATCCCGGCTCCTGCCTGATGCTTCGGTGTTTTTCTTAAATGATTGCCGTTATAACCAGGGTAGTCGTTAAATTTTGCCGTCAAATAAGCATAGTTGATTGATAACGACAGGCTTTCACAAAGCTTTAAATCCACTGTTGTTTCTATACCCTTATGGCGTGTGTCGCCTGCATTTTCAGATTTACCTGTCACATCATCTTTAAGAATCTGATCTTTGAAATCCATCCAGAAGAATGATATCTGATAATCCAGTATTTCAAAATTATGTCCCCTTAAGCCGACCTCATAATTTGTTAGATATTCCGGCTTAAGATTCGGGTTTGGGGTGGTTTGGTAGCCGCCAATGAAAAGCTGAGATATTTGAGGGGGATTAAAGCCTTTCCCGATATTTCCAAAGAGCGTTAAATCTGTTATCGGTGTGCATGCCAGGCCGAACTTCGGGCTCCATGCCGAGATTGACGTTGAATTCGAACTATCGCCATCACTCGGGAAACGGTCATTCCAATCGTAACTAACATGATCGTACCTTACGCCCAAGGTCAGCGTCAACGGATCAATGATATTATAATCATTTTGAATGTAGCAGCCGATTATCTCATAGCTGCTCTTTCCCTCTTTTATTAAGTCTGTCCTATTCCCATTAGCATCAAGATTAAATGTCCTGGAATCACCTTCTTCCCTGTCAGCACTGATTCCTGAAATCAGGGAATTTTTCCTGCCCAAAAGATCAAGGGACTTATGTAATCTTATCTCTGCACCGAACAGGTTTAATTCATCTTCACTGGTAAAGGTATCCAGGTACCCCCCATCAGACTCCTTGTTTCTTAAATAAAAATTCGTTGTTAGATCGAAATCTTCCCCCCAGGCCTTTTTATGGGTGATCCCCAGTCTCACAAGATCTATATCGCTATCTGCAAAATCCTTTGTGTTTTCCCTGGAACGACTCTCATATTGTTCTTTATCAAGCGGTCCTGTGACATCCTTTTTGGATGTTATATAATCCATTGAAAAAACAATATATCCGTATTCATAGAGATCTGTATCCAATTTGGCGTTAACCTTATTTGTTTCGCAGGAGTTGCGTTTTCTGTATCCGTGAGCGAAATAATTGGTAGCGTTTAAACGGAGTCCCAATTCCCCTATCCTGCCACCTCCATTTGCGGTTATCTTATGTGTATCAAAACTACCGGCTGACGCCTTAATCTCCGACTCAAATTTATCCGGTGCATCCTTTGTAATAATGTTTATCACCCCTGTTATTCCATTGGGACCATATAATGCGGATACCGGCCCTTTGAGTACCTCTATTTTCTTTACATTTTCCAGGTCTATACCCTCAAAATCAACCCTTCCCATAGCTTCATTTGTCGGGATTCCGTCAACCAAAACCAGTATTCCCCGTGTCACATGGGTGTGAAGACCGACGCCGCGAAAACTTATAACATTATAGTCTGCATGGTACTTGTCCTCTGTGAAAACCCCTGGCACTTTTTGCAGCACCTCTTCAATATTCCTGGCATCTGTCTGTTTTATATCTTCTTCAGTAATTACATATACAGACGCAGGGACATCCTTTATTTTCTTCTCCATTTTTGTGGCTGTAACAACTATCTCATCAAGGGTT
>DAOWMW010000005.1 GCA_030642865.1 Desulfobacteraceae bacterium | reverse complement strand
TTCTTATGCAATGATTTAAGTAGATCAGGGTCGTTTATCTTTCTCAATCTGTTTCTAAGAGTTTGTGAAACAGTTTCAAAGCGGTCTTCCAGAATTTCAACCAACGCCTCCCTTAAAGCCTGCTGCATTCCCTGCTGTATTCCCTGCTGCATTCCCTGCTGTATTCCCTGCTGCATTCCCTGCTGCATTCCCTGTTCAATCCATTTTTCAGCCAGGGTTGGCATAATCTTACCTCCTGTAATCGGAAAAGCCTCTTCCACGGCACGGCGAACATCTTCTTCGTCAACCCTGTCCGTTCCACGAGAGACATATGTCAATACGGTCTCCAAATATCTTGCCAGTCAATTCTTTTAAAAGCCCCAGGATTTCAGGGAGATGATTTCTAAGGATTGGGGATGAAATGAAAATTACCCATAATTGCGCCGGACTTGTGGTCGTCTTCAAGGCGCATCAATGGTTGCTACTCGGAGCATTTTGGGCACCCACAGGGCGGATGCCCCTACGCAATTTTGGCCATTGATGCAACGCAGAAGACGGGCACAAGAACAAGTAATTATGGGTAATTTATAAAATTCACAATCCTAAGAATCAATTATGAATATTATTTTGGAAATAATAAAGCTAAAGGAGTTTTTTGACTCGGGAAGATGAAAAAAGGGCGGTTTCATTTTTAAAAATAAACCGCCTTTTTTTTTAATCTTTCCCCAAATTATACTCTGAATTTGCTGAAATCAGGAGACCGTTTTTCGATAAACGCGGCAACCCCTTCGTGGGCTTCATCTGTACGATAATAAAGATCGACAGCATGCTTGGACATTGTGTTATAACCGGTTATATGGTCTGTATCTGCATTAAATGAGGCTTTAATATAGGATATTGCTGTGGGAGCTTTTGCGATAATTTCCTGGCACCATTTATCAACCTCTTTTTCCAGGTCAGCCTGGGGTACGACTTTGTTTATAAGACCCATTTCCAGTGCCTCCTGCGCAGTATACTGCCTGCAGAGATACCATATTTCCCTGGCTTTTCTTTCACCAACCAGTCGGGCAAGGTAGGATGTGCCGAAGCCTGCGTCAAAGCTTCCCACCTTGGGCCCAGCCTGACCGAATTTTGCGGAATCAGCAGCAATGGATAAATCGCAAACAACCTGGAGGACATTTCCTCCCCCTATGGCAAAACCGTTAACCATGGCTATAACAGGTTTTGGTATGGCCCGTATTATATTTATCAGCTGTCCGTGGGCCTCAAGAAGATCAAATGTCGCTTTACCTTTCCCATAACCGGAATCATCCTTTGTTTTTTGATCACCACCAGTACAAAAAGCTTTCTCCCCAACGCCTGTCAGCACAACCACGGCTATGCTCTTGTCTGCCCAGGAATCGCGAAATGCATCAAACATCTCAGCAAGGGTTATGGCGGTGAATGCATTGTACCTGTCTGCTCTGTCTATTCTGATCTTGGCTACGCTATCTTTTTTTTCGTATACAATTTCAGTAAAGTCCATCTGTTTCCTCCAGATAATTAATGTTTAGGACTCGCTCAAAAATAACTTAACATTTTAAGCGTCGATCCATCCTGCCTGAATGCGTTACGAAAACGTATAAATATCTTGATATTCCTACGCTTTCGCGCCTTGTCAGGCAGGTGCCTCAACACTTAAAATTGCCAATTTATTTTCGAGCGAACCCTTAGGTTTTCAACCGTGCTTTTAGTAATTGCCGTGTAATCTACAGTTGCTATCTGTTACTCATGCTGTTATTTTTTATAATTTGTCAACGAAAAACGATGTTTTGGATAACTATTCAGCCAGGATAGAACACTTCAGGCGTTATTCAAAAAAGCCATTACCTTTTCTTGAACATATGTAAAGTCGCCCGGTTTTACCCATAATATTTCAGGGTCAGCGCGAAACCATGTGAGCTGGCGTTTTGCATATCTTCTTGTGTCCCGTTTCATGAGTCTTACCGCTTCTTCCCAGTTCTGGTATCCCTGAATATAATCGACCATGTGGCGATATCCCAGGGATTTCATTGGCTTTAGGTCTCTTGAAAATCCCATTTCCAGAAGTTTTTTTACTTCATCAAGAAATCCACTTTCCAGCATCTTGTCAACCCTTATATTGATACGCTGGTAAAGCTTATCTCTATCCATATCTAAACCTATTTTAAAAGCGTTGAATAGCTTTTTGCTGAACATGTGATCCTTATGGTGATTTGAAATTGGTTTGCCGGTTTTTTTAAAAACTGCGATGGCTCTTACTATTCTGAAAGTATCATTGGGATGTATTTTATCAGCGGATTTTTTATCAAACCCGCGTAATTTTTTATGTAAAAAGCCAGGTGGATGTTTTTTTGATTCTTTTTTCAGGCGGCAAAGGATCTCTGGATCCACTGGATCTGCCACTGAAAAACCATGTAAAAGAGCCTTAATGTAAAGTCCTGTACCTCCCACGATAAATGGAGTTTTGTTTTGGGAGAGAAGCCCGGATATTGTTTTTGCTGCAATTTTTGCAAATATGGCTGCATCAAAGGATTCATCAGGCTCTATAATATCTATCATATGATGGGGAACCAGTCTCTGCTCAGCATAAACAGGCTTAGCTGTTCCAATATCCATATGTTTATATATTTGCATGGAATCAGCACTTATTATCTCGCCTTTTACCTCCTGTGCCAGAGTAATCCCCATGGATGTTTTGCCTATACTTGTGGGGCCACAGACTATGACAATACCTGGGGTGCAGGCATTGTTATTCTTTTTAATTTTTGCATGTAGCATTTTATTACCATTAATGATATTACTCTCGTGAGTCATAAGTTCTATTGAAACATAACCACTTGTTTTAATTGTAATTATTATTTTTATGAATGTTTTTCCAACTTTTTTTTGCAGATTTGGCACGAAGTTAGCCCAGAAGGTCAAAAAAAATTCATTTCAAAAATTTAAAAATATCTTAATCATTGAAAATAATTAATATTTCATCACAAAAAATTTATGACTGGTGAGATATTAATTATGTAGTGGCTTTATTTTTATATGTTTTGTAAAAAAATCATATTGACTAAAAAAAAAAAATAGATTATTATATCAAGTTATATATACAAATATAAAAGTGCTTATGAGGTTTATTTATTTAAGAATATACCTTTTTATTTTATATAAAAAGATAAATGGATGCAATCTAAATACATTATTTAAGGAGGTCGTCAATGGCAGAAGCAACTTTTCAGGGAAAGACATTTATAATTGATGAAGATGGATTTCTTGAAAATTATGAAGAAGGTAAATGTGAAGAATGGATTCAATTTGTAAAGGAGCAAGAAGGAATTGATGAACTTAATGATGAACATAGAAAAGTTCTTGATGTTCTTCATGATTATTATGAGAAAAACGGAATCGCTCCAATGGTTCGTGTTCTTTCAAAAGTTACAAAATTTAAATTAAAACATATATATGAATTATTTCCCTCAGGGCCAGGAAAGGGAGCATGCAAAATGGCTGGCCTTCCAAAGCCGACAGGGTGTGTATAGTCAGTTCAGGTAGTTATGTTGTGTGTTCCTGATAATTTATAGTTAAAAAAGCTCTGCATGTATGTTATGCAGGGCTTTTTTTTTACATGAGTTTTTGGATTAATTTTTTTGCTTCAGGGAAAGTTCATCCCTGTTATTTTGAGAAATTACGGAGGAGCATATTTTTTTGTTTATCTTCTTCCAGATATCTTTGCGGCACCGGCGTAATCCTGGTGAAAAGTCCCACCGGGCTTTTATCCACAAGGAGTTTGCAGCCGTAAGCCTTTTCAAGTGTATCAAAAGTCAGTACATCTTCCGGAGAACCAAGGCTGATAATTTTACCGTTTTTTAAAAGAAGGATACAGGTTCCATACATTGCAGCAAGATTAATATCATGGGAGATCATGACAATGGTCATTTTTTTTTCATTTTTCAATTGTTCCATTAAATCCATTGTTTTTATCTGGTGGGCCAGATCAAGGGACGCTGTGGGTTCATCCAGAAGAATTATTTCCGGTTCCTGGCATATTGCTTTTGCAATAAAGACTCTTTGAGATTCCCCCCCACTTAACTGGTTTATTCTGCGATGAGCAAGATGCTCAACACCTGCAAAGGATATTGCCTCCATTGCAGTTTCCACGTCCTTTTGACGGCTGAACCCCAAAAAACCCGAATGGGGGGATCTGCCCATGAGTACTACCTCAGAAACCGTAAAGGGAGAATCTGTGGGTATCATCTGGGGGACAAAGGCAATTTTTTTTGCCAGGTTTCTTTTGGTATATGAATCTATTGGTTGTCCAAGGATGTTCAATTTTCCTTTATAGCCTTTAATGATTCCTGCGGCTATTTTCATTAAAGTGGTTTTCCCTGATCCATTGGGTCCCAGGATTACAAAGAATTCGCCTGTTTTTATATTAAAAGATAGCCCCTTTAAAATACTGGAGTCACTGTATGAATAGCCAAGATTTTTTATGGAGATTGCTGTATCCATATTTTTTATACCCTGGAATGCCTTAAAAGTATTATAAACAAGGGGGCTCCTATCATTGCGGTTATCACACCAACAGGCATTTCGCCTTGAATCGGGAGTGCCCTTGCCAAAAGATCGCAAAAGACCATATATGCCCCTCCTCCCAGAATACAGGCCGGGACAAGCAGTCTGTGATCCGGGCCAATAATAAGCCTGAGAAGATGGGGTATGACCAGTCCCACAAAACCGACAAGGCCGCAATGGGATACAGTGGCACTCACCATAAAGGAGGAGGTAATAAGAAGAATTAATGTCACAACCCTGGTATTGACCCCCATGGTTACTGCCATTTCTTTACCCAGAAGCAGGAGATTCATGGAATCTGATAATAAAAAAATTAATATAAAGCAAGGGATAAGAATTGCCGTTAATATTGAGACCTGGGTGAAATTTATCATGGTAAAATCACCCATGAGCCAGAACATTATACTGTGCAGCCTTGAATCCTGGGTCATGGAAATAAGGAACATTATAACTGCTGAGCAAAAAGAGTTCACCATGACCCCCGCGAGTAAAAGTGTATCCTGCTTTAATATGGCATGGCCTGATGAGAGGGCAAGAACTGCGGCTAATACTAAACTGCTCCCGGCAAAAGCTGTAATTGTGATCCCTGGATATTGGGAAAAACCGATGAGGATACCTCCTATGGCTCCAATTGCAGATCCTCCGGAAACACCAAGAATATATGGCTCTGCAAGGGGGTTTCGTAAAAGGGCTTGAAAAACAAGACCTCCAAGGGAAAGGGCTCCGCCCACAAGTGCGGCAAGGAGTACCCTGGGGAATCTGAGCTTCCAGATTATGGCGTTTAAAAGAGGATCTAAATCAACATCAGAAAAAACAGTTTTGAGGATTTCACCCATTCCGCTCCCTGTTGATCCGATACTTATTCCCATAAAAATTGCAATCACGAGCAGGATGGATAAAAAAAACGAAATCAATAAAATACGTTTTATTGTGTCATTGGGATTAATTTTGCTTTTCTCCATTAGGATCGTAATTTATTTCATCCCCAATCCTTAACTTCGCAGGATTTTATTATTTCAAAAAGGAGTTCAAGCCCGTCAATGAGGCGTGGGGAAGGTCTGTCAAAAAGGTCAGAGTTAACCAGAAAAATCTGATGATTCCTGGCAGCAGGGATCTGTGGCCAGTTTTCCCATTCTTTTTTTACCTTTTCAAAAGGTGCCCCCCGTGCCATTGATGTAATGATTATAATATCCGGGGCCAGACCTAAAACCTGCTCGCGGCTGTAGCGGGGATAGGTAACAGCACCCTGGGCCAGATTCCGCCCCCCTGCCAGCTCAATCAACTCGTTGATAAAGGTTTTTGTCCCTGCAGAAACAATGGGGGATACCCCTATCTGAAAAAAGACTCCTGGCCGCAGTTTTTTTTTTGATGTTAAAGATTTTATCCTCTGAATCCTGCTGTGCATCCGGGCAGCCAGCACCTCTCCTGCTTCTTTTGCATTAAGTATTCTGGAAATTTTTATGGTTGCATCCATTACTGTATCAAGATTTTTTGGATCAATAGCAAACACAGGTATCCCCAGGGCTTCAAGTTTATCCACAGCCGATTTTGGGTTTCCGTCTTTTATGGCAATACAAAGATCAGGATTTAATACCATGATTTTTTCAATATCAGGATGAATATATGAACCGATCCTGCATATTTTTCTGGATTCAGGGGGAAAATCACTGTAGAGGGTTACTCCTTTTAAAAGCTCCCCCTGTCCCAGTGCAAAAACAATTTCCGTTATGCTTGGTGCCAAAGAGATAACCCGCCTGGGGCTTTTCGGCAGAAGAACCCGCCGGCCGGTCTGATCTTCTGTTCTGCTTTCTGCTTCCCGCAGAGATGGTAAAAGAAAAGACAGGATGCAAAAAATAATTATAGAATAATATTTACAGGATTTCAGCATATTAAAGATTGGGCCTATTGGCTTTTTAAGGCCTGATTAATCGATTTCATTGCTTTTTGAACATTTTCCAGGCTGTTAAAGGCACTGATCCTTATATATCCGCTGCCGCAACTGCCAAAGCCTGATCCCGGAGTACAAACTACACCCGCCTTGTCAAGAAGGAGATCAAAGAAATCCCATGAGTCCCCCCGGGCATCTATCCAGATGTATGGAGAGTTTTCCCCCCCGATGCAGTTGAATCCCAGAGCTGTGATCCCTTTTTTTATGATTGCCGCATTTTTCATATAATAATCGATAAGGGTGCGGACCTGTTTTTTCCCCTCATCAGAATAGATGGCTGCAGCAGCTTTTTGTACTGGATATGATACGCCATTAAATTTGGTCGACTGCCGCCTGTCCCATATGGAATGGAGAGAATGGGTGTTTGAGCTGGAGTCGAACCCTCTGCACTCCTTTGGTACCAGAGTAAAGGCGCAGCGTGTCCCTGTAAAACCTGCTGTTTTGGAAAAACTTCTGAATTCAATGGCGACCTCTTTTGCCCCTTTTATTTCATAAATAGAGTGGGGGATAGTGTTGTCGCTAATAAAGGCTTCATAGGCAGCATCAAACAGGATAAGTGCCCTGGTTTCCCGTGCATAATCGACCCACTGCTGAAGAATATCCTTTGATATTGTGGCACCTGTGGGATTGTTGGGAAAACATAAATATATAAGATCCACAGGTTCCTCGGGGAGATCAGGAACAAAGCCGTTTTTTTTGGTGCTTTTAAGGTAGCAGATATTAGAATATTTCCCCCCGGAGTATTTACCTGTTCGACCGGCCATTACATTTGTGTCAAGATATACAGGATAAACCGGATCAGGGAGGGCGATCTTAATGTCAGGAGAAAAAATTTCCTGAATATTGGCGGTATCACACTTGGCCCCGTCACTTATAAATATTTCATCGGGGTCAATATCAGCATTTCTGGACTGATAATCTTCAACGGCTATTTTCTCCCTTAAAAAAGAATAACCCTGCTCAGGGCCGTATCCTTTAAAAGTGCTATCTTGGGCCATTTCATCGATGGCCTCGTGGAAAGCCTTAATGCATGCTTCCGGCAAAGCTTTTGTTACATCACCTATTCCAAGCTTTATAATCTCTTTTTCGGGATTTGCATTTTGAAATGCTGAAACACGTTTTGCTATATCTGAAAACAGATAGGAAGCCTGAAGTTTAAAGTAGTTCTCATTAATTTTGATCATTTTTGTTACCTGGTTTAGTGCCTGATGAAAAATAGAATTTTTCGTTGAAAAAAGGGGGACTAAAATTTTACAGCGGGAATTAAGTGCTTTTAGGATAATGTTAAGGGAATGGGTATATTATTCTTTTCCAGTTCCCTAAGGCGTCACCATTGGTCAAATTTGAGCTCAACGCAGATATGGGCGAAAAAACAGTTTTCATTCAAGCATGATTTATATAAAAATATTTAAAAGATAGGGAGTATTCATTTGGTTGACACTGCAAAAAAGGATAAATATAATTATGATACCTTACTATCTTAAGTCAATCTTTAATTTTTTTAAAAGAAAGAGCAAACAATGATTATAAATAAAACAGGAAAAATAATTGACGGGCTTTTTATGCTGGGTCATTCTGGTGTGCCGGTTTATCTCCTTGATGGCGATAGACCTGCTATTTTTGATGCGGGCTTTTCCTGCCTGGGGGAGCTGTATGTAAAAGAGATCAGGAAAGTATTGGGGGAGAGGGAACCAGAATTTTGTTTTTTATCCCATTCTCATTTTGACCATTGCGGTGCTGTTTCCATATTTAAAAAACATTTTCCTGGTATAAAAATTGTTTCTTCGGCAAAGGCTAAAAAAGTTTTTGAAAGGCCCAATGCCATCGCCCTTATAAAACAGCTCAATAAAGCCTCTGAACCCCAGGTGCATGACAGTATGATAAGTCAGGGAGAAGTAAACGATTTTTCCAGGTTTGAAGTCGATTTGACTGCTAAACAGGGTGACGTCTTGACAATCTCAGACAACACAACTGTTAATGTAATAGAGACTCCCGGTCATACACGGGACTGTCTGAGTTATTATATCCCTGAAAAAAAAATATTGATCTCTTCGGAGGCTTTTGGGGTTCAGGATGTAACAGGCCATATATATTCAGATTTTCTTGTTGATTATGACCTTTATTATAATTCCATGGAAAAAATGGTTCCCCTTGAGACCCGGGTTATCTGCACTGCCCATGCTTTTGTTTTTACAGAAAAAGATGCGGTGGATTATAAGCTTAATTCTTTATCCGCATGCAAAACTTTTTTAAAACTTGTTGAGAGATTACTTGGTGAAGAGAATGGGGATATTGAAAAAGTAAAGTTGAGAATAAAAGCAGCAGAGTATGATGGTAAACCCGGTTTTAAGCAGCCGGAGCCGGCATATCTGTTAAATCTTGCGGCTCGCATTAATGTGGTAAAAAAACGGATGGGAGAAAAAAAGGAATGAAATCAAAGGTGGGTATTGTAAAATATGAAGAGCCTTTTCTTTCTGTTAAAAAGGCGGTGGAGCTTTCAGGAGCTTTTGAACATCTTAAAGCAGATGACCGGGTTTTTGTGAAACCGAATATTGTTTTCTGGTCCCGCAAGGTTCCCATGCCTCCATGGGGAGTTATAACAACAACAAGGGTAGTGGAAGATGTTGTAAAACTTTTAAAAGATCATGGCGTAGGAGAGATAATAATCGGCGAAGGGACCATGACAACAGATCCCGGGGATTTGAAAACACCTGCCCATGCCTTTGAAACTTTAGGGTATAACAGGCTCGCCAAATTATATGGTGTAAAAATATTAAACGTATTTGAAGATGAATTTATCAAGGTTAATCTGGAAAACGATATTACATTAAATTGTGCCAGCCAGCTTCTTGGCGCTGATTTTGTTGTGAGCGTCCCTGTACTTAAAACACATGCACAAACCATTGTTTCTTTGAGCCAGAAAAATTTAAAAGGGTGTCTTGATATAAAAAGCCGGAAAAAATGTCATTCAAACTCTGTTGAGCGGGATCTCGATTTTCATGTGGCGGCCTTGACCAGATTATTGCCCAGGGCATCTGCTGTTATAGATGGAATTTATTCCCTTGAAAGGGGTCCTGCCTATACAGGCAAAGCCCGGCGGACAAATCTCATTGTGGCTTCTGCTGACCTCCTTGCAGCAGATATCGCAGGAGCATGCCTCATGGGAATAGACCCTTTAGATGTGCCCCATCTTAAAATTGCCTGTAAAGAAAAAGGGATTACCCCCTCTATTGAATCGATTGAAACATCAGGGGAGCCTGTTTCTAAAACTGCAATACCGCATAAATGGGATTTTCCCTTTAATAAAGAAAAAAATCTCCCGTTTAATCTGGAATTTATTGGAGTAAAAGGGCTCTCCTTTCCAAAATTCGATCATAGTCTTTGCACCTATTGTTCTGAAATCATAGGCCCCCTTCAGGTTGCCCTGGGAAATGCCTGGAAAGGTGACCCCTTTGATAATGTTGAAATTCTAACCGGTAAAATAAGGCTCCCGTCCAAAGGAATGAATCATACTATTTTGATGGGAAAGTGCCAGGCGGAACTAAACAGAAATAATCCTGATATTAAAGATGCCATTATTGTTCCAGGATGCCCTCCTAAAAAAGAAAAGCTTATTTCTGGCCTTTTGCAGGCAGGGATAGGTGTTGATCCTTCTTTTCTTGATAATCTTGAAGATGCACCGGCAATATTTATGAAACGGTATAAGGGGAAACCGGAATTTACCAACAAATTTTATAGAATATAGACCTTATCTTGAGGTTCATAGAAAATGGAGCCTGAAATTAAAAAAAATGACAAATAAACCTGATTTAAGAGTTAATATTGGCAGACTCAATCTGCAAAATCCGGTTATGACGGCATCAGGAACTTTTGGTTATGGAAGGGAATTTAACGATTTTGTTGACCTTAACCGTCTTGGAGCAATTATAGTAAAGGGCCTTTCCATGGAGCCTTCCATGGGGAACCCCCCTCCGAGAATAGTTGAAACCGGCTGCGGGATGTTAAATGCCATTGGACTTGAGAATATCGGCATCAAAGCCTTTGTTAAAGATAAAATTCCTTTTTTAAAAAATTTTTCCACTCCTGTTCTGGTAAATATTTATGGGAAGACCCTTGAAGAGTACGCACTCCTTGCTTCTTTTATCGATGATATTGAAGAGATATCCGGTATTGAACTGAACATTTCATGTCCCAACGTAAAATTGGGTGGAGTAGCCTTTGGTGTTGAACCCAAATCTGCGTATCAGGTTGTAAAAGCAGTGAGGGAAAAGACTAAAAAACCACTCATGGTCAAACTTTCCCCCAATGTTACAGATATAACGGCAATTGCAAAAGCTGCTGAAGAAGGGGGGGCAGATTCTCTCTCCCTTATTAATACTATTACTGGTATGGCAATTGATATTAACACAGGACGTTCAAGGCTGGGGAATATTACAGGGGGGCTTTCCGGGCCCGCCATAAAACCTGTGGCATTACGCATGGTCTGGCAAACCGTACAGGCTGTCAGTATTCCTGTGGTAGGTGTTGGTGGGATCATGGGTGCCGGGGATGCTCTGGAATTTCTGATTGCCGGCGCTTCGGCTGTGCAGATAGGAACAGCTAATTTTGTTAATCCCTCCGCCACCATGGAGACAATAGACGGAATTGAAGCGTTTTTAAAAGAAAAGAAAATAGAAAAAATATCTGATATTATCGGTAGCTTCAGCACGGGGTCATATCTTAAAACTTAAATATTGACATTTTGTCCACAATCCTAAAGACATTACTTGATCCCTTAAATGCCCGGGTTTCCATGACTCGATTTTTTGTTTTTAAGTGACTTGCAAAAAGCCTAAGCTTTAAATAACACGAATTTATTGATAAGTTCCCAAAAATGTTCTAAGACCTATTTAAAACAGGCCCACCTGAAATCCGGGAGTCCCTGGATTTAAAACTATACGTAAAAAATAAAACAGCTTTCCGCTTATTTTTGCACGAGCCATTAAAATAATCGAAAATCTGGGGGTTGGTCATAACATCGGCCATGATATGTCAAAGCTGATGGCCGAAATTAGAACCATGTCCTAAAATTTTAATACTGTTAAACAAAAAAGATGCTTCCAGGAGATTAATTCTGGAGCAGCAGCAGAGAGGTTTGGATGAAAATCCTTGTAATAGGCGGCGGTGGCAGAGAGCATGCCCTTATCTGGAAAATTGCTCAAAGCCCAAAAGTTAGTAAAATATATTGTGCACCTGGTAATGCAGGAATTGCTGATCTGGCAGAATCTATTCCCGTAGGCGCAGAAGAGGTCGATAAACTGGCAGAATTTGCTGAAAAAAAAGGGATCGACCTGACCGTGGTGGGGCCGGAAATACCTCTTGCCATGGGGATTGTAGATATTTTTGAAAAAAAAGAACTCAAAATTTTTGGCCCGTCAAGGGGTGCAGCGCAGCTGGAATCGAGCAAATCCTTTGCCAAAGAGCTGATGAAAAAATATAATATACCCACGGCTGCGGGCCAGGCTTTTACCGATTTAAAAAAGGCCGAAGATTACATCCTTAAAAAAGGTGCCCCCCTTGTTCTTAAAGCAGACGGACTTGCTGCTGGTAAAGGTGTGATTATTTGCATGACCGAAGATGAAGCCCTTGCAGCCCTGAAGCTTATAATGCAGGATTCAGCCTTTGGAAAAGCAGGGGAAAAGGTAGTTGTGGAAGAATTTCTAACGGGGGAGGAAGCCTCCTTTATTGCTTTTACAGACGGAAAAACAGTTCTGCCCCTCCCTTCGTCCCAGGATCATAAGGCTGTTTATGATGGGGATCAAGGCCCGAATACAGGGGGAATGGGTGCTTATTCCCCTGCTCCTGTGATTGACCGGTATATTAATAATAAGATTATGGCTGAGGTTATGATACCTGTGGTACGGGCAATGGCCGCAGAAGGAAATCCCTATAAAGGGATATTGTATGCCGGACTGATGATCGATAAAGATAAAATCAGGGTTTTGGAATTTAACGTTCGCCTGGGAGACCCAGAGGCTCAACCCCTTCTCATGCGTCTCAAGTCTGACATTGTTCCTCTGATGGAAGGGGTGATTTATGAAACACTCCATGAACACACCCTTGAAATTGACCAGAGGGCATCTGTCTGTGTTGTAATGGCAGCTGGAGGCTATCCCGAGTCTTACGAAAAAGGATTTTTGATTTCAGGAATCGGCCAGGCAAACCAGATGGAGGACATTTTTGTTTTCCATGCAGGAACAACTATGAATGATTCGGATATTGTCACCTCCGGGGGGCGGGTTCTGGGGGTTACCAGCCTTGGATCTTCTGTGAAAGAGGCTGTCTCAAAAGTTTACACGGCTGTTTCAAAAATAGGCTGGAATAATATGTATTATCGCAAGGATATAGGTGCAAAAGCCGTTAAACGAATGGAAATCCCCCCTCTTGTCTCAATTGTAATGGGGAGTATTTCGGATTTAACAGTTATGGATGAGGCCGTTGCTTTCCTTAAAAAGCTTGATATCCCCCATGAAATAACAGTGGCATCGGCCCATAGAAATCCCGCCAGAGTAATGCAAATAGCTTCAGACGCGAGAAAAAACGGTATAAAAGTGATTATAGCAGGGGCGGGACACGCAGCACATCTTGCCGGAGTCATTGCCGCCCATACTATTCTTCCTGTAATCGGTGTCCCCATAGATTCTTCCTGTTTGCAGGGGATTGACTCCCTTTTTTCCACACTTCAGATGCCCCCTGGGGTTCCCGTGGCAACCATGGCTGTGGGAAAATCAGGTGCAAAAAATGCAGGTATTCTGGCAGCACAGATCCTCGCTGTTCTGGATCCTCAGTTGAGTAAAATGCTGGATAACTATAAAGAGGAAATGGCCCTTCAGGTTGAAAAAAAAGCAGAAGAGCTTAAAGCTTATTAATAAAATAATAAAAATAGATCCGGTGAATCCTGATCCTGATTCAATAAACAGGGCTGTCGCAAAAATAAGGAAAGGTGGTGTTGTAGCCTTTCCCACACGATGCCTTTATGGACTTGGAGCTGATGCTTTTAATCCTGCTGCCCTGGAAAAAATTTTTCATATTAAGGAGCGTCCCTTAAACAAGCCCCTTTCCATACTTGTGGCAAGAATGGAAAATATCCCTGGGCTTGTGACCCATATTCCCGGCGCAGCTTTACCCATAATGGAAAAATTTTGGCCGGGTCAGATTACCCTTATATTTAAAGCAAACCCGAAATTACCCTTCATTCTCACCGGTGGAAGCGGAAAAATCGGTATCCGGATCCCTGAGCATAAGGTTGCTTTGGCCCTTGTAAAAGCGGCAAATATGCCGATAACGGGAACAAGTGCCAATATTTCAGGTATGCCAGGATGCTCCGATATTAAAAAGCTTGACCCTTTGGTGGCAGGTAAAACCGACTTCATTCTCGATTCCGGAAAACTTAAAGGTGGTGCGGGTTCAACCGTAATAGACCTGACGGCCGAACCTGTCAAGATTTTAAGGGAGGGGGAGGTCTCTGCGAAAAAAATCTTTGATGTTTTAAAGATCTGATTCTGTTTTGTCAGGGTATAGACATATTAAGATAAGGATTTCGGCCTGTACGGTTAGCTATTAGGTGTTATTTTTTTGCATGAAACCATTCAACATCTGCCTTGTCTTTGCTTAAGGCCATTGAAAATAACTGGGAAGGATATGAGAATTTAAGAAATATATATATCACCATGGTTCCAAAATTCGGCAATGATGACGATTACGCAGATTCCATAGCAAGTGATATTGCATTGAGGACATGACTTCAGAACCAGATAATCGAAAGAACAAAGCAGCAACTGGGGTCATAATAAATTTGCTTTCGCTCCCAGCAGGGGCGCCATATCCGCCCCATCACCCATATTCGTCAAAATGCTGCAGGAGCAGAAATGGATTCTGCCCCTGCACGAAAAATTATGCATTCATTGACAAGTCATTCATAACCTGCCCTGTAATTACCTTGGGGTAAAAATAGGTTGATTTTCTGGGCATTACTTCCCCTTCTTTTGCAATCCTTCTAACCTGGTCAACTTTTGTGGAATTAAGAATAAAAGCAATGTCACTTTTTTCGGACAAAACCTTTTTTACAGCTTCTGATTCATCTGTTGTATATGAAAAAAGATTTTTATCATCAAGCATACTCTGGTCAAAATTGAGCATATCTTTGAAAATAAGCCTGGACAAGACTGTTACATCAAGGTTCCTTATGGCAGATGAAAGTTTGTTTTTATGTTTTTTATCCATGACTCCGGGTTTTAATTTCATCAGATATATTTTTTCTATATCTTTAATACAGACCCCTATTATATTAGAGGCAGCATTCTCTCTGAGGGCTGAAACCAGTTTATCCACACTTTTATTAATGGAGTCCCTGGTAACCGGAATTGATGTTACATCAAAAAACTCCCGGCATTTTTCAACAAGTCCGTTTAAAGC
>DAOWMW010000177.1 GCA_030642865.1 Desulfobacteraceae bacterium | reverse complement strand
GTATATTTTCCCCAATAAGGATTTGCAGGATCATTTAAGAGATGGCCATCTTTTTTGATTTCCAGCCTGTAATTAACTCTGCGATCCGCAAGGCTTCGGATTGCGCCGGGGATCAGGAGCTCCATGCAGGAAGCAAGAATCTGCCTGCATATTTTTGTCTCTTTGATTGCTCCCATGGTTATTGCAAAAAGCTGGTTTGGCCGGAGTAAATCATCCCCTATTGCATTTTTTGCTGGTACTGAAACCTCCGCATGGAGGCAATCAGAAAGGTATCCCTGATTTAATATAAAATAATCATGAATCGATGCACCAGCCTTGAAAAGGGTTCTTTCCCATACTTTCTCCCCCGAATCTATTTTAGCCAGAAAAACAAGGGCAGCATACCAAAGGGCCTGAATCTCTATGCAGTACCCCTGACGCGGAGTTCCTGCAGGATAGTTTGTATCCATCCATGTGAAATGTGCAGGGCTAAACAGCAGGGCGGATTCCGAATCCATGGAAATCCTGTTTTCGGTTCCGGCCATGAGGGAATGCCCCATGGATACAAGGATCTCCCGTATGGTTCTATCCCCTGCTTTTTCTTCAAGAAAATCATCAGTCTTCAATGCAGCAGTCATGTCTGAACAGGCCTTGAAGAACCAGAGCTGGGCATCTGCCGTATCCCTGTTTCCAACACTTTTTTCCAGAATAATGTTCGGCAGGGTTCCATTTTTTTCAAATTGTCCAAATAGTTTTAATACAGACTTTGCTTCTTTTATTCTTTCTGCCTGGATCAGACCCCTGGTAAAAATCAGAGAATCCCTTCCCCAATCGAGAAACCAGGGATAACCAGCAATAACCGTTTTTTGACCATTTCTGTTCACAAGATAACTGTCCAGTGCTTTTTTTAGGCCGTCTTCCATCCCTGTTGTATGGGGATATGCATCAGGCAGTTTTAATTCATATTCAAAAAAAGGAACTTTGGGTTTTTCTTCTTTATCACTAGTTATACAGGCGCAAAGCTCTGCTTTTTGATTTCCACTTAAAAAAACTGAAAAATACCCGGGGCTGAAAAGATCCGAATCAGAATCCATCCCCCGTTCTTTTTCAAGGGGCCTGTGTATCATATACTCCCATTCCGGCTCATGCTTATACTTCCCCCTGGAAATAGTCATGGCAAGCTGGCTGCCGCTGCCAGGCTTGAAAAAAAAACCGGTTTTCTCAGGAATAACAGAAGCCGGGAAATGATGTTCAGGCCCAGTATATGCCTTGGTTGTTCCATGGAAATCCCTGTCTTCTATGTCCGGACGTATAATAAGTTTAACCCCTTTTGAATCACTTAACATATTACTGTTTTTCCATGGCTCCCTGGAAAAAACCATTCTTAGCATATTCTCATTGGCAATTATTTCAAGACCCATGGTCAGTGCTATATATTCTCCCTGGCCGGTGGGGATTTTATATCGCCAAAACCCTTTGGAGTTGTATTGAAAAATAAAAGAATCAAAAGAGTCAAAAGATATTTTTCGTGAATACCCCTGAAAAACTGCCCATATCCTGCACCGCGTAAGGATTATTCGTCTGTTGCAGGGAAAATCCCTGCCAGGATTGGCAGCCAGAAGTGCGTCATATTTGGAATGCAACTCGCCCCACCTGACATGGGTTCGGGTCATACTCCCACGACCATTGGTGCCAAGAAAAACAAGGGGATCAGCACCTATTTGTGACCGGGCAAATTTTTTCATTATGACCCCGTTTTCACCTGGAGCAAGATAGAGAATATGCCCGTTACCATGCATATTTTTTTCTTTGGTATAAACAGCAATATTTAACAAATATTGGGCATGGGCATCTGGAACCGGCAGGGGCAAAAACAGGACAAAATTTGATCCATCATTGCAGGGGAAACTCGCTTCATGCATTTTTGTAATTATTCTCTGATCTCTTCCAATGTCTTTTTTTTGGTTGATCCTTGCCATAAAAGGAAACTTTGAATGAACCAGGAGAAAAAATCCCGGAGGTACCATGACTTCTCTCTGGATATCCCCTGGCCACGTCCATGTAATAACTCTGGACTGGTCATCAGCCTGATTCATCTTTCGGCAAAATTCTTCAGGATTATCAAAAAGTCTGCGAGCAGCCCTTTCAAGATCAAAATCTCCCATATCCACAGTCTTGTTGTAATGCCTGAAAACATCAAGAACCTTTGCCTTAAACCTTTGCTTCATTATCCTTTCTGGAAGGGCAAAAGGAGTATCCTCTCCCCTTGTCAATTTCATATCTTCCGGGTCAGGGGAAAGACATAAAAGCTGAGCAGGTTCAAGGGGGCATGTGCAAAAATCATCTGAATTATAAACATAAACCATATTACCCGTCAGGAGATCGACAAACTCATTGCGGGATATTCCGCTTTTAAATATGTCCCAGGATGCTAAAACCTTTTTTTCATCATCAAGATTAATAAGTAAAAGAAGCTTTTTCCCGGAGGGGAGATGATGCCGCAGTAATGTTAAATAATTTCCATCGCCCGCTTGAATCATTTCAAGTTTAGTTTTATCAGAAAATGCTGGATGAGTTCTTAAAAGATCATTTAAACGCTCTATAAAATGAACCTGGTTTACATCAGAGCCCCAATTCAGGCCTGAGGACTGATGCACATTAATTTTTTCAGTGGCAAACCATTCCACGCCATTGGCAAAACCAAACCCGCCATAATGGGAAAAAAGAGCGCAAAGCCCGGTGCGCATGGAAGCATATTTTTTAGAACGGGCAGCCAGCCTGGTGTTATCGTGGGTCTCCGCAAAATGTATTGTTAATCCATGGGAAACAGATATCTCATATGCCTGGGGAAGATAATTTTCAATCTGGGTGCGGTCATAATTTTGAAATAATTCTGAATATGCCCAATTAAAATTGGCCTTATTTAGTATATTCCTTGTTACGGAAATTTTTCCCCCAAGCCCCTCAAGAAAAAAAATAGTATCAGGATACTCGGTTCTAACCGATGCCACAATAAACTCCCACGCAGGTACGGGAATCATATAACCTGCATCACAGCGGAAACCGGAAACTCCCCTGCGGCACCATAATAAAAAAATATCCGCCATATACTCCCAAAGCTTTTTATGGGAAAAATCAAGCCGTGTAAGATCACTCCAGGTCACACCCCAGGCACCAGGTTCCTCGATCTTTTTGTTCTCACCCCTTACAAGCCATTTGGGATGGGATTCATGGAGATCAGCTGCCCACCCTGTGTGATTAATTGCAATATCGAGTATCAGCCTGGCATTACGTTTATGAATCTCATCAACAAGTTCACCAAACTGTTCCAGAGGGGTGACGCAGGGGTCAAAAGAGGCAAGGGCAGGATCAATCCCTGTAAAACTTAAAGCAGCATAGGGGCTTCCAAACCTTCCCATGCGCCCATATGTAGTTGGCGTGGGGTGAATCGGGAGAAGATGAATATATCTGCATTTAAGCTTTCCCAAAATAAAATCAAGCTCTTTAATAAGATCCCTGAATGTTCCTGAAGGGGGTATTACGCAATAACCTTCATTATCAAGTTTTTTAATGAAATCTGCGGGCGGCTGTTCGCATGCATTACCTAAAGTTTTATTTGGGCCGAACTGACGAACAAATACATTATAAATACTATTTGCGCAGCATGTATCTGCAGGTTCCACATTAATAATTACATTTGCTCCCTCCGGCCACAGGGGATCAGAAGAACCTTCCGGCAAAAAAAAGCACTTTGCTTCAAAATGACCAACATCACATAAAGGGAGAATCGCTCCATGGGAATTATCACCGGTCTGCACCATGGGGATATCAAACCAGTCTCTCCCTGGAGCCGGAATGTCAAAGGAAGCCTGTTTTATAATCTCCTTTCTTGCAACATCTGCATGCCCCAGATTTGTACGAATCCATGCAGTCCCTTTTATATTTTCTGAAAAAGAAAGCTTAAAATCAAAAGTATCACCCCTGAACACAAGTATCTTTGTTCCAGGAGCAGGATGCTGTGTAATACTGTAAAGCTGCCGATTCATTGGAACACCTTCAG
>DAOWMW010000089.1 GCA_030642865.1 Desulfobacteraceae bacterium | reverse complement strand
TTTTTTGGCGAACCCTTAGGTTTGGGGATGAAATAAATTCATGATCCTTAAGCGAAGCACGGGGGAGTTTCGCAACTTTGGCGAAGCAAACCTGGAAATTCAGGAATTTATTGAAAATAGCGGGAAAAACAATTAAACTTTTAAAAATTTTGTTTCTTGCAATTTCCTGTTTGGACACTACTTTAAAAAAATCCCATATATGAAATATATTATTAAAACGCTGAATATACTTTTGATTATCTTCTTTTTTACGGGTTGTGCAATAAATAAACAGTACCTTTCCGTTGATCACAAACAGATAAGAAAGCCTTCTTTTACCAGCGACAGAAAATATTATTATTTTATCCAGGCACGGTTGCAGAGCATAAAGGGGAATCCTGATGCGGCTGTAAATTACCTTCAAAAAGCAATCACCTGTGACAATGAGTCAATATTTTTAAAAAAAGAACTTCTCCTCCTTTACCTTAATATGAACAAAACAGACAAGGGTTTGGAAGTTGTTAAAGAAATACTCCACCAGGAACCTGACAATGTTGCTGTATTAATACTCCTGGGCAAGCTTAATTACGATATGGGGAACCTGGAAAACACTATAAATGTATATTCCAGGGTGATAGAGATAGATCCCGGACAAGAGGATATTTATTTATTCCTGGGTAATATATACCTTAAACAAGGGGAGGTTGCAAAAGCTGAGACCTTATATAAAAAACTGGGTGAAAATTTTCCTGAAGCCTATGCAGGACATTTTTTTCTAGGGAAGATCTATGCTGATAAAGGGGATTTCAACAAAGCAAAAAAAGAATTCCAACGGACTCTGGAACTTGAACCTGAGCTGGAAATTCCACAATTCGAACTTGCCAAAATATTTATTCAAACAGGAGAAAAGAAAAAGGCAATAAAGATATATAAAAGCATTTTAGAAAAACAGCCTGATAACTTAAAGGCTTTAATTGAACTTGCCTATTATTATCATATAATAAACCGGAAAAAAAATGCTGAAAAACTTTTCATTAAACTTGGCAAAAAAAGCATAAAAGATATCGCTGTCATTAAAATGGTTTCCCGTATTTATCTTGCTAAAGAAGATTACAATGCAGCATCTACAGTTTATGAAGGAATGTTAAAAGGTGCTCCTGACAGTGACAGTATCCACTATTCGGCTGGTTTATCATACGATCTAAATAAAAATTACAAAAAAGCATTATTACATTATAATAAGGTTAAACATGGATCTGAGTTTTACGAAAAGACTGTTTTTAACATAGCTTTTATTCATGCAAAGTGTGGCAAAACTGATCGTACCATTGCCACACTTGAAAAAAACTTAAAGGATTTCCCGGATAGTGTCCCGACAATTTTATATTTAAACTACTTTTATTATGAAGCCGGAGAGTTTAATAAATCAGTAACACTTCTTAAACAGGGTATTAAAATAAACCCTGATTATTCAGAACTCCATTTCCAATTGGGGGTTATCTATGACAAACTGGGTCTGAAAAATGATTGTTTAAAAGCAATGCAAACCGTTATAAAGATAAATCCCCAGCACGTGGAAGGTTTAAATTATCTGGGTTATACCTATGCAGATATGGGAGAAAGTCTTGACAAAGCCGAGGAGCTTGTTACAAAGGCTTTAAACTTAAGGCCGAATGACGGGTATATTATAGACAGCCTTGGATGGGTATACTATAAAAAAAAAAAATATAAAAAAGCACTGAAATATCTGATAAAAGCAGCTGAGTTGATTCCTGACGATCCAACTGTACAGGATCACCTGGGAGATGCATATTTCCAAAATGGTGACAAAAAAAAGGCCATTGAAGCATACAAAAATTCTCTTTTTAAAAAAAATGGAAACAAATCAGATATTCAAGAAAAAATATTGAAATTACAGAACAATATGTGACATATGATTTTATCTTTATTACTTCATCCCCATATTTTTTTTAAAAATGGATCGTAAATTGTACAATTTAAATTTTGCGGTGATCAGATTTTTCTTAATCATAGTAATATCCCTTTTTTGCCTTGCCTCTTGCAGCAGCATTGCAAAAAAACCTGCTGAAATATTTAACGATCCAAAAGCCTTGACCATTCTCTCCAGTATTAAAAAAAAAAACAATAGTTTCGAAACATTTAAAGGGATTGGAAAAATAACCTTTATTAATAAAAACAGTTTTCAAACTGCCAGGGTAGCATGGATATGTTCAGGGAATAAAAAACTCCGAATCGAAATTCTGGGCACCGGGGGGCGTCCTGTCATCAGTGCAGCCTGCAATGGAAAACAGATCTATTTTTTTTCACATCTTAAGCAGCATTTATACAAAAAAAAAATATCTGATAAATTAATAAATAAATTCACAGAGATTCCCCTTGAATTCACGGATATTATCCCTTTACTAACAGGCCGCATACCCGTAAGAAAACATTCTTTCCCCCTGCTGCATGAAAAAAAGGAGTTAAAGGAAGATATCCTGATTTTGAAGACAACCTCTGGCAAATTGGTTGAAAAAATTTTTCTTGATAAAAAGAATGGGAATGTGCATAAAATCAAAATTTTCAATTCAAAGGGTAAACTTGCTTACAAGGCAGAATTTGAAAAAATAGAAAATAACAGCCTTGCAAAACAGATAAAAATAACAGGTGATGATGCAGAGGTTAATCTTATAATTAACAGATTCTGGACTGATATTGATCTATCCCCATCATTATTTATACTGGAGGCTCCTAAAATATAGATTTCAAGCAAAAATAAGCTGTGCAGTCAGCTATTAGCCAAAATGATCACAGTATGTTTTGCTATAGATTTTCAGCCACTGGGTTTTATTTACTGCTGATGTAATACCTCGCTTTTTCAAAGCTAAACCTGACATCTGATCACCTCAATTCAGGTTAAAATCAGATCGGCAAATGTAACGAGACCCGGCAGATGTTGAATGGTTTCATGCAAAAGCTAACACCAATAATTAAAAAACAAAAACAGATGGATCTTAATCAACTCAAACATACACTGGATATGGAAGAATCGGAAAGGTTGTCTTCATTCGCCACCTTGAGCATTTCTGGTCTGCGCAAAAAATCAGAGCCTCCTTTTCCAAAGGAATATCGTCAGGTTTTTGCCAAGGATACTGATAGAATTCTCCATTCCCATGCCTACACCAGGTATATAGATAAGACACAGGTATTTTATCTTATTAAAAATGACCATATTACCCACAGAGTACTCCATGTACAACTGGTTTCCAAAATAGCAAGAACAATTGGACGTTTTTTGAGGTTAAATGAAGATCTCATCGAAGCCATTGCCTTAGGACATGACATAGGGCATACACCCTTTGGACATGACGGAGAAAGGTTCTTGTCCCGCCTTTGCCAGGCGCATGGTATTGGAGAATTTCGTCACAGCGTTCAAAGTGTACAGTTTCTTGAAAAAGTGGAACGTAAAGGAAAAGGATGGAATCTGTCTCTTCAGACCCTTGATGGAATATTATGCCATGACGGTGAAATACATAATCGAGTACTTAAACCTTGCAATGATAAGTCTTTTGAAATACATGAAAAAGAGATATTTCTTAAAAAAACCAGACCCGAGGCAAAACTTGTCCCCATGACACTTGAAGGATGTGTAATGAGGATGGCGGATACAATAAGTTATATAGGTCGTGATCTTGAAGATGCAATTCGCCTGAATATTATTAAGCGTAATGAAATCCCCTGTGAAGTGGTTGATGTCCTGGGGAATACAAACGGAACAATTGTACATATACTCGTAACAGATATTATAGAACAAAGTTTTGGAAAGGATTATATTTCCCTTAGCCACAAGGTATCTGCCGCATTAAAAATATTAAAGGATTTTAATCTTGAAAAAATTTATTTAAACCCTGCCATAAAAAAGCATATTAATAGAATAAAAAAACTTTTTACCATGCTGTTTGAAAAATATTTAAATGATATTGAGCAAAAAAACAGATCTTCTGTTATTTTCAGCCATTTTTTAAAGGATATGTCAGAAGAATATATTGACAATCATACCAGCGGAGAAAAAGTAAGGGATTTTATTGCAGGGATGACTGACCAGTATTTTTTACGGCAATCCCCTGACGAAGTGACAAAATATATGAAATAGACTTACAAAAATGGAGCCTGATCCTGAGTTCGGCCATAAATTGAGCCATGGATACCTAATGACGACTACACTTTATAGACAATAACATAAATAATTTGGAGGCAAAATATGAAAAAAATTAAAATCGCTCTATGGGTAATTTTACTCGGTATTATTGGTTTTGTTTTTTATCAGAACAGGGAATTTTTTATGGCAAAGCATAATCTTATTCTTGATATTCCCTTTATGGCTCACCGTGAGACCTCTGACCTGACAAATGCCGTAATTATTGCAGCTTTTTTTCTTGCTGGTCTTTTAATCTCTTATTTATTTTGCCTTTATAAAAAATTCAAAGCAAATAAAACAATAAAAAAATTGACTGTCTCCAATGAAACTCTCAAAACAGAAATATGCACTTTAAGAAATGAATTAACTGCATTTACAAAACAGTATGCCACCTCGCAACAAGCTGATATGCCAGACGATACAGCAGTCAAGGAAGATTCCATTGAACAGGAAAAATTATAAACATGAGTTATCCTAAAATCACACCCATGATAAAACAGTATCTCTCCATTAAAAAAGAGTATTCTGATGCAATACTCTTTTACAGGATGGGTGATTTTTACGAAATGTTTTTTGAAGATGCAAAAAAAGCATCAAGAATATTAGGCATAACTCTGACATCCAGAAATAAAAAAGGCCCATCCCAGGTTCCCATGTGCGGAATACCTTATAAAAGCGCACAGACTTATCTTGCAAAACTTATAGGGCATGGATGCAAAGTGGCCATATGCGATCAGGTCGAAGATGCTGCCACAGCCAGGGGACTCGTAAAACGGGATGTTGTCAGGGTTATAACTCCTGGTATGATAATTGAGGATGAACTTTTAGATGAAAAAACCAACAATTTTCTCCTTTCCCTGACTTACCATGAAAAAAAGATAGGGTTATCATATCTTGATATATCGACTGGAACTTTCAGGCTATCTGAAACAGACGATTTGCATTCTATAATAGATGAGGCAAGGCGTATTTCCCCCAGTGAAATTATTCTTCCGGAATTTGCACAAAAACACCCGGTACTTTCATCCGCGGGGAATGCATTTTCTGAAAAAATAATAACCTATGTTAATGACGATGCTTTTGAATATACAAAAGCAGAAAAAAAACTTACTGAACAATTTAGAAGAGCATCTTTAAAAACTTCTCAACACAAAAAACTAAATGCCGGTATATGTGCGGCTGGTGCAATACTCTACTATGTCAGGGAAACCCAAAAACAGAAAACCGAACACTTCACAAAACTTGAAACATATTCCCTTGATAGTTTTCTTCTTTTAGATAATGTAAGCTGCAAAAATCTTGAAATTTTTAGCAACCTGAATACCGGAGAAAAAAAGGGGAGCCTTTTCGGAATCCTCGACCAGACAGTTACTTCCATGGGGGGAAGGCTTCTTAAAACCTGGCTCAGGTACCCCATGCTCGATATTGATAAAATTCGTTTAAGACAAAATGCCGTTAAAGAGGCTAAGGACAATATATTCAGAGTAAAAAAAATACGTGAATCCTTAAAATCAGTTTATGACATGGAGCGTTTAGGGAGCAGAATCTCCCTGGGGCATTCCACTGCCAGGGATCTCATAGCATTAAAACGCTCTTTAAAAAGTCTTCCTGATATTTGGTCAGGCCTTTCCGAATTTTCCGCACAATTTTTTAAAAAAAATATACCCCACGACTTTACTCCACTTACAGATATCCTTGAAAAATCGATCCGGGAAGATGCTCCCCCTTCACTAAATAATGGAGGGATTATCAAGGAAGGTTATAATAGCGAATTAGATGAGCTTGTGGAAATCACACAAAATGGTAAAACCTGGATTGCCAGACTTGAAGCAAAAGAAAAAAAAGAGACAGGAATAAACAGTTTAAAGG
>DAOWMW010000274.1 GCA_030642865.1 Desulfobacteraceae bacterium | reverse complement strand
CCGTTAAGATAAATAATATTGAAACAATACCACTTATAGTTATTGTAGCTATTAAAAAAGTAGAATAATAGCGCTGCAGGTTATACCCGTTTTTTTCTGTTCTGCAATCTTCATAAAATCTGACAGCACCGTTGTTAAGACCGAATTTCGATAGTGCCATTACCGTTGATAGCGTCACTGTGACAAGACCCAGGATACCGTACTCGGCTATGGAAAAAATCCTTGTAAATATAGGAAATGTGATGAAATGGACTATTACTCCAAGAAATGAACCAGTAAAATAATGGGCTGACTGGTTAAATAATTTTCTTATAATACTGGGTTCTGGTTTTTGCATAATTTTTTGAGGACAGGGATTAGAGCAGGGGGCGGGGGTCAGGGTATGGGGGTCAGGGGGATTAGATTCTTTTCCTGATAGACCGACTCAAGCCGTTAAGCATTCTTCCGATTTCTGCTGTTTTATTTAGCGTTTTGTTTATTTGATCTTCATTGATATAATTTAACCGTCCAGCTATCTGAACATGGGTTTCAACCTCTGCGAGTGAACCATACGAAATTGATAAATATTGTAAAAACTCTTTGCTGGATTGTCGATGACGACCCTCTGCAATATTCGCAGGCACAGATACAGCCGCACGTTGCAACTGGCTGGAAAGACCATAAATCTCATTTTTTGGGAATTTTTGTGTCATATGATAGCACAACACCACTAAATCCATTGCTCTTTGCCAAACTTCCAAATCCTGATAACTTTTAACAATAGCTCCCATTCTTTTCCCCACCCCCTGCTCCCTGCCCCCTGCACCTTTTATCAGGTGAACCTTCTATATATTTCTTTACGATGACCTATTCTGACAATTTCTATCGTCACTATATCAGAATATACTGAATAAATTATCCTGTAGTTACCTGCCCGAAGGCGATATGTATATTTTGTACCACGCAGTTTACGACTTCCGATGGGATGGGGATTGTCAGGTAGTGTTTCAATAATTTGAAGAATTCTTAAAATGGTCTTCTTCTGAAGTTTCTTGAGCTCTTTTCGAGCCGATTGTTTCCACTCGATCTTATATGAGGCCATCGTTTTTCAACTCGGCAAGAAAATTTTTGTGAGACATTCTCGGCTCATCTCTTCTCTCAGCCACAGCAGCCAAATCTTCGATATCCTTGATCAACTCTTGAAATTTAGAGATCGACAAAATAACTGATTTTTTTTTACCCTTTTCATCCGTTATATATTGATGGCATACATTATCTAACTTTATCATTGAATTATCTCCTTTGTACTTAGGAACGGGATAAATACCTCAAAATAACCTCCAAAGCGGAGCCCCTTTAAAAATTTAGGACAACTTTTAACAAAATAGCTCCCATCTCTACCCCCCCAATCCCTGAACCCCAATCCTCGACCCCCGCCCCCCGTTCACCTAAAAACAGAGTGCCGAAGAGTTTTTAAATTAAAAACAGATTTAAAAAGATTTTTCACCATAACCAACGCCGGCATTGGATCGTCCAATGATAAAATATCCAGCACCTGATTGTCTCCCCACCATTTCAAAGCATCAGGTTTAATTTTTCCATGTCGCAAATTTGCCAGAAAATATAATATTTCCCCTGGCAAAAGCCATTTTGCCCTCTGGCCTGTTTTGTATGGCAGAATGGGCTTGCATGGTTTACCCTGCATCTCTCTTAAAATTAATTCTGGAAAATTAACTCCGGCAGCTATGTGCAAAGCAATGGAACCCCATAATCTTGGATTGATCTCCATCAGTTTAGGGGTATTATCCCTTGCATCTACACGAAACTCAACCATAGCCGGTCCCTGCCAGGAAAGTTCATCCAGCAGACGTGTTCCATAAAGGGTTAATCTGTCGTCAAGTATTGTTTCTCTCAAAGTTGAGGGTCCACCAGTTAAAGGATATTCGTGCAGGCGCTGATGCTGACAATATGCCTTAAGCTTTCTATCTTTGCCATATAAACAAACAAAGCCAACCGCCTCTTTTAACGGAATAAATTCCTGAATAATGGGATCAGGATATTCATTATCTGTTTTGGCATATTTTTTGTTAAATTCCTCAAAATTTTTAACTATTTTTAAGCCCCTTGAACCTGAGCTTATACGGGGTTTTATAATCAGGGGATACTTCAAGCTTTCAGCGATTTCAGCAGCTTCCTGCATCGATTCAGGAAACCAGGTAGCCGGCATTGGGACATTTAACCTTTTTGCCAGTCTGAATGTTTTTGCCTTGTCAAATGCAAGTTTAAAAGCATTTTCAGGAGGCAAAAGCAAAGGAATGATTTTTTTAATACTATCCTGATTTTCCACCATGGGTCTGGTTGTGGCATCAATAAACGGCAAAACCAGATCATAGGAATTTTGTTTTATATGATCAATAAGCTCCTGTATAAACATACCAGGTTTTATTTCCGGGTCAGTATATAAAAACCGCTTTTTTACAAAACGCGATACAAAGCATAATGCATCTTTTTTGTGAGATCCCACTGTCACTTCATGACCGTTTTCACCCATACTGCGAACACATGAAAGAACATTGCGCTGCTGACCGTCTAATAATAAAATTCTGCTCATTTTATTTTTTTTAATTCTCTTTGCATTCTGGTTAATACTCTATGAATAAATCCAAGTGATCGGCAAACATATT
>DAOWMW010000195.1 GCA_030642865.1 Desulfobacteraceae bacterium | reverse complement strand
TTGAAGACGACCACAAGCCCGGCGCAATTATGGGTAATTTATTTCATCCCCAATCCTAATTTATCTTCCTTCAACTGACAACTGACAACTGACAACTGATAACTGACTCCTTTGGGTTGCGGGTACCCCGCTTTAGGCCTTATTTAAAATGCTACATGGGGATATTTCCATGTTTTTTCGGTGGTCTTGTTTCACGTTTGGTGGCCATTACTTCCAGAGCGTTTATCAGGTGTGTTCTGGTTTCGCTGGGTAAAATAATTGCATCAATATGCCCGCTCGACGCAGCGCAGTAGGGATTTGAAAAAAGATCATCATACTCTTTTATCTTTTCTGCCCGTTTTGCTTCAGGATCATCTGCATTCTTAATTTCCTTTGCATGGATTACGTTGGCAGCTCCTGCGGAACCCATAACAGCAATTTCAGCCGTGGGCCATGCATAAACAAAATCTGCCCCCTGGTGTTTGGAGCACATGGCAAGATAAGATCCTCCGTAGTCTTTCCGTGTTACCAGGAGAAGTTTTGGAACAGTCGCTTCTGAATAACACCATAGAAGTTTTGCGCCGTGTCTGATAATCCCTCCCCATTCCTGGGCACTTCCTGGAAGATACCCCGGAACATCTGCTATGGTGAGCATGGGTATATTAAAAGCATCACAAAAACGGATAAAACGTGTGGCTTTATCAGAAGCATCAATGTCAAGGCATCCAGCCATGAATTTGGGCTGGTTTGCAATGATCCCTATGGATCTCCCATTTAATCTTGCAAAGCATGTTAGAATATTTTTGGCAAAATATTCGTGGGGTTCAAAAAATTCACCATTATCAACAATGGAGCTGATAACTTTTTTCATGTCATAGGCTCTGGTGGGACGATCCGGAATAATTGTATCGAGTTCAGGAGATGTTCGGTCGGGGGTATCACCTGTTTCAACAATTGGGGGGTCTTCCATATTGTTTGATGGAAGATAGGAAAGAAGGGTTTTTATTTGATCCAGCGTATCTTCATCATTTTCACCAGCAAACTGGGCCACACCACTCTTTTCATTGTGGGTCATTGCTCCACCCAGTTTTTCAAAAGAAATATCTTCCCCTGTGACAGATTTAATAACGGCAGGGCCTGTTATGAACATATAGCTGGAATCTTTTACCATGAAAACAAAGTCTGTCATGGCCGGGGAATATACAGCACCTCCTGCTGTGGGCCCCATAATAGCCGAAAGTTGGGGGATTGTTCCCGAGGCAGCGGAATTTCTGAAAAAAATTTCACCATATCCGTAAAGAGATTCCACCCCTTCTTGTATTCTGGCTCCCCCTGAGTCATTAAGACCCACAAAAGGGACTCCGGCCTTTAATGCAAGATCCATAACCTTGCATATTTTTTTTGCGTGCATCTCTCCAAGGCTTCCTGCCCGTGCTGTAAAATCCTGCGCAAATGCAAATACATGTCTTCCGTTCACAAGACCGTGGCCTGTTATTACACCATCTGCCGGTATTTCAACCTTTTCCATTCCAAAGTTTGAGCAGTGATGCTTTACAAACATATCTATTTCATGAAATGTCCCTGGATCAAAAAAATAATCGAGTCTTTCTCTTGCGGTGAGCTTCCCTTTTGCCTTATGTTTTTCAACGGCTTTTTGGCCACCCATTTCCAATATTTTTTTTGCTCTTTCTTTAAAAGCATTGATCTTGTCTTCGGTAATCCCCATTATTTATTCCTTTCGTATAATTCGTTTTTCCATGGATTTTAAGGGTTCGCACAAAAATAAATTGGCAATTTTAAGTGTTGAGGCGCCAGCCTGGCAAGGCACAAAAGTGCAGTAATATCAGGATGTTCCTGCACTTTTGTAACGCAGTCATGCGAGATGTGTCGGCGCTTAAAATGTTAAGTTGTTTTTGCGCGAGTCCTAAGATTATTAAAACTGGCAATTTTCTGCCATAAGGAGCTTATGGGCCGCTGAGGTGGGGGTAATCATCCCTTTTTCCACCTCTTTAGTGATTTGGGGGAGCATTTTTTTAACATTTTTGTTCTGATAAAATCTGTTTTTAAGCCCTTCTTCCAAAAGAGACCGCATCCAGGATACAGACTGGTCTTTCCGTTTTAATTGAAACTCCCCGGTTTTGATGAGCTTTTCCCTGTGTTCTAAAATAATATCCCATATTTCCCCTAATCCGGTGGATTCAAGGGCACTGCAGGTTAAAACAGGAGGGTGCCAGCTTGCAGAAATCGGCCTTAAAAGATGAAACGCGGTTTCATACTCTTTTTTGGCCATTTTTGCCTTGTGCAGATTATCTCCATCTGCTTTGTTAATTACCAAAGCATCAGCCATCTCCAGAACCCCTTTTTTAATCCCCTGGAGAACGTCTCCAGCCCCTGAAATCATAAGGACCAGAAAAAAATCGACCATGGAGGCGACTGTGGTTTCCGACTGCCCCACACCCACGGTCTCCACAATGATCACATCGTAACCTGCAGCTTCGCATGGGATTATGGCCTCCCTTGTTTTTCTGGCCACACCTCCAAGGGTTCCCCCCGAGGGAGATGGTCTGATAAAGGCCATCTCGTTTACTGCCAGTTTTTCCATGCGGGTCTTGTCTGCCAGTATACTGCCACCGGTTCTTGTACTGGAAGGATCTATTGCCAGCACAGCAACTTTGTACCCTTTTTTAATCAGGTACATCCCGAAACTTTCGACAAAGGTACTTTTCCCGACCCCCGGGACTCCGGTGATGCCGATGCGCACCGCCTTACCAGCAGAAGAGGCAAGGCGGTTAAGTATGGATTGGGCAAGCTTGTAATGTGCCGGCAAAGAACTTTCAATAAGGGTAATTGTCTTTGCCAGGGCCCGGTTGTTACGGGCAAGCACACCATCTGCATAATGCTGGTAATCATCCTGCATCAGGCAGCCTTTTCTATGGCATTTAAAACAGCATTTGCAGATTCTGTAATCGGTGTTCCGGGCCCGAATATCCCTGAAGCTCCTGCTTTGGAAAGGAAGTCATAATCAGCCGGAGGTATTACCCCTCCCACCACCACCTTGATATTGCCGGCATTTTCCTTTTCAAGGGCACTGACAAGCTGGGGTATAAGGGTTTTATGGCCTGCGGCAAGGCTTGAAGCCCCCACCACATGCACATCGTTTTCCACAGCCATTTTGGCCGCTTCTTCAGGGGTCTGGAACATGGGGCTGATATCCACATCAAAGCCGAGATCTGCAAATGCGGTGGCTACAACTTTAACTCCCCTGTCATGACCGTCCTGTCCCATTTTGCTCATGAGTATTCTTGGTCTTCTTCCATTTTTTTCCATGAACTGCTCAGTTCTTTTCTGAAGGGATACTATTGCTTCATCATCACCATATTCTGAAGAATAGATACCTGAAATACACTGGGTTGTGGCAACAAAACGTCCGAATACTTTTTCCAGAGCATCTGAAATTTCACCAACAGTTGCCCTGGCTCTCACAGCAGGTATGCAGGCTTCAAGGAGATTCCCACCAGATTCTGCACAGTTTGTAACATGTTCCAGAGCCTTTGCAGCTGCTGCAGAGTCCCGCTTTGTCTTAATTTCCTTGAGCCTTGCCACTTGTTCGTCACGAACAGCACTGGATATTTCAAGAACATCAAGGGCATCTTCTTTTTCCAGTTTGTACTTATTAACACCTACAATTACATCTTTGCCCATATCAATGCGGGCCTGCTTTCTTGCTGCTGATTCTTCTATTCTCATCTTGGGCATACCCGATTCTATGGCTTTTGCCATGCCCCCCAGA
>DAOWMW010000085.1 GCA_030642865.1 Desulfobacteraceae bacterium | reverse complement strand
TACGACCTCTTATACGTGAGTTTTTCAATGTTTTAATCAGATTATACCTGTTGTTGTAGATATTGGCTGAATAGCAACTAACTTTCTATGGACTTTCCCTGTGCCCGCATTCAGGATTATGGCATAAAAAAAACTTTCCATCCTTTTTCGTTACTTTTTCAAGCATAAAACTTTCCCCGCATTTGGAGCATTTTCTATTTACTGGTCTGTCCCAGGTAGCAAATTTGCAGTCAGGGTAACGGTTACATCCAAAAAAAACTTTACCCCGCCTGGTTTTTTTCTCCACTATTTCCCCGCTGCAACCCACTTCAGGGCAGCTAACACCTATTTGCCGCAAACTCCCGCCTGAATTTATTGACTCAGTATATTTACATTCAGGATACCCCGAACAGGCTAAAAAAACGCCATATGCACCATTTTTTTTCACCATCGGTTTGTTACATTTTTTACAAACCTTATCTGTAACTTCATTTTTAATATACTCTGCAAGCTGAATTTTACCTTTTTCGTCCCGGGTATAATTTACGGTAAATGTACAATCTGGATATCCGGCACAACCAAGATAATGACCATTTCTACCGACTTTAATATAAAGCTTATTTTTTTTGCATTCAGGGCAAACTATATCTGTCACAAAACCCTGGCCCCGCATACTAAGCATCCCATCGGCCGCAGCATCAAGATCTTTTTTGAACAATTCATAAAAAGAAGATAAAACCTTTACAAAATCTGTATCTGCTGTTTCCACACTATCAAGATTATTTTCAAGCCTGGCGGTAAATTCAACATCAAAGAGATCCGGAAAACTCTTAACAAGAAGATCGTTTACAATAAAACCAAGCTCTGTTGGCCTGAAATATGACTTAAGCAGTTCCACATATCCCTTATTCCTGATTGTTGAAAGAATGGTCGCGTAGGTACTGGGCCGGCCTATCCCATTTTCTTCGAGCTCTTTTACCAGGGAAGCTTCGGAAAACCTTGGAGGAGGGATTGTAAAATGCTGTTTTGGCTCAAGCTTCTTTTGATTAAGAATCATTCCCTGGGAAAGTTCTGGTAATTGTTTTTTCTCATCGTCACTTTTCTGTTTAATTTCTTCATCCGCAGAAAGATATATTGCCATGAACCCCGGGAATTTAACACGGGAACCACTTGCAGTAAATATGTAAGCTCCGGCCTTGATTATTAAGGAATTCTGATCAATAAGCGCCTGCTTCATCTGAGATGCAACAAATCGATTCCAGATAAGCTGATACAACAAAAACTGTTCCCGGGATAAATAAGACTTCAACTTATCAGGTGTATTAAATACAGAAGTGGGCCTTATTGCTTCATGGGCATCCTGAACTTTTTTTCTATTTTTAAAAAACCTCGGTTTAGCAAGGGAATAATCTTCACCTGAAGTTTTTTTAATAAATTCCTGTGCTTCAAGAGCAGCTTCCTCTGAAATCCGCATGGAATCGGTACGCATATACGTTATCAGCCCTTCAGGTTCACCATCTGCTATATTGATCCCTTCATAGAGCTGCTGCGCTATAATCATTGTTTTTTTTGCGGTGAACCTCAACTTTCGTATGGCATCCTGCTGCAGTTTGCTGGTGGTAAATGGGGGAGCCGGATTTCTTTTAACTATTTTCTTTGTAATTTTTTCAACTACAAATTGTTCCCTTTCAAGTTCTCCCAAAATTTTATCAGAGGATTCTTTATCAGGGATCGCAATTTTTTTTCCATCTTTTTTAGAAAGCTTTGCAGTAAAATCAGGGGGAACAGCACCCTCTAAAAAAGCCGTAATTGACCAGTATTCATCAGGATTAAATGCCTGTATAGCCAATTCCCTTTCACATATAATTCTGACTGCAACCGATTGTACCCGGCCCGCGCTTAATCCCCCCTTAACCTTACGCCATAAAAGGGGAGAGATCATATATCCAACCAGCCTGTCAAGTATTCTGCGAGCCTGCTGGGCATTAAATTTATTCTCATCGAGATCAACAGGTGAAGCAATTGCTTTGTTTATACCTGCCCTGGTAAGCTCGTGGAAAAGTACTCTATAAAATTTTCTCCCTTTTCTCTTCAACAGATCTGCAGTATGATATGCGATTGCCTCCCCTTCCCTGTCCGGATCAGGGGCAAGATAAACTTCAGTAGTACCGGCGGCGGCCTGCTTTAACGATTTTATTACTTTCTGTTTCCCCTGAATTACTATATATTCAGGCTTGAAATTTTCGGCTATATCAATACCAAGTTCTTTTTTCGGAAGGTCCTTGATATGACCAACTGTGGCTGCAACATTGTAAGCCTTGCCAAGATATTTTTTTATAGTCCTGACCTTGGTGGGTGATTCTACAATAATTAACGGTTTGCTCAATCGATGTTTTCCTTTAATATAATAAAATTGGGTAGTTAACAGATCATATAGATGTTAACAGCAACAATTTCACTGCTCCTGCTTTAAAAAAAATTTTCCGGGCAACTGTGTAACCAGCCCTTTTAATTCCAGCCCCAAAAGTATACCTGATAATTGCCCAGGCTGCATGGGAACAGCTCTCACAAGTTCATCCATATGAACAGAATATGAACTTAGAGAGTCCCAAACCAGCTTTTCTTCAGATGACAAAGATAAAATTTCATGGGACAGCTTATCATCATTGTGATTTCCAGTATCTGGTTCCACCATGATATCTAAAATTTCTTCTAAAATATCTTTTGCATTTTCCACAAGCTTTGCACCCTGTTTAATAAGATTATGGGTTCCAGAGCTTTTGCCTGAATTAATATTTCCAGGTACTGCAAAAACTTCTCTATTATGCTCTGCTGCAAAACGTGCGGTTATCAAAGAACCACTTTTTCTTGTTGCTTCTACAACAACTGTTCCAAGAGAAATACCGCTGATTATCCGATTCCGTTTAGGAAAATTGTATGCCAAAGGTTTAGTTAAAACAGGAAATTCCGAAATAACAGCACCATTTTGTGCAATTTTGTGAAAAAGTTCTTTATTCTCCAAAGGATAAATATTCTCAAGGCCACTTCCAAAAACTGCTATTGTACGCCCTCCCCCGTTCAATGCTCCGGTGTGTGCGGCAGTATCTATTCCCCTTGCCATGCCGCTTACTACGGTGATACCATGGGACGCGAGGTCAGCGCATAAACGCCTGGTTGCAACCATTCCATATGATGTGGCAGCCCTGGAACCTACAACAGATATATTTTTTCTGGAACTGCCCAAAGTTCCATAAACGTATAAAAAAGGAGGGGGATCATATATCTGGAGTAAAAGATACGGATAATCAGGATCAGTAAGTGTAACAATACTGTATCCCTTTTCCCGTACAATGGCGTAATCCTGTTTAACCTGTTCAGAAACCCCATGGTTCAATATGGCAGAGGCCAGAGTTTTGTTTATACCCCCCAGAGCAATAAGTTCATCAACAGATGAATCCAAAATCCGTTCAGGAGTTTTAAAATGATCCAGAAGAAGCTTAAAAAGACGATTCCCCACCCCTGGAACACTCCGCAAAATAAACCATGGTAAAAAATTTTCCATGCTATGAAAAATCACACCTGTTTTTCATATAAATCCCAGACAAGTAAAATGGGGCTTGCAACAAATATTGATGAATAAGTACCAACAAAAATCCCTATTATCATTGCAAAAGCAAAGTCATGTATTATATTCCCTCCAATCAAAAAAAGGGATACAACCACCATAAGGGTTGTAAAAGAGGTCAATATGGTGCGATTTAAAGTCTCATTAATGCTTTTATTAATATTTTTTTCAAGAGAATTGTTCTGATATTTACGCAAATTTTCCCGTATTCGATCAAAAACAATAATTGTATCATTTAATGAATACCCTATGATCGTCAGAAGTGCGGCTATAATAGAAAGTGTAAAGTCTATCTCCAATAAAGAGAAAATGCCAACTGTAATACCCACATCATGTATAATTGCAACAATAGCACCCATGGCATATTTTAATTTCAGAAACCAGAAAAATACAAGTGTAATAATTAATGCCACACAAATCAAAACAGGGATAGTATTTTCCAGGTTGAAAAAAATACAAATTTTCCTGACAAAAAGCAATGCAAAAATCAAAGCGGCTGTCATCACTCCACTTGCAAGCCATTTCATCTCAAATCTGCCGGATATATATATGGCTATAAAAAGAAGCGCGTAAAACATCGAAAAAAGAGCTTTTTCCCTTAAATCACTTCCGACTTTGGGCCCCACCATTTCTAGCCTGCGGATGTCTGCATTATTTCTTGTGGATAATTCAACTGCTTGTTTAACCTTTAATGATAACCCCTCTGTTGCGGTATCAAGAGCATCCGCTCTTATGAGGTACTCATTCTCCTTTGGATCTCCAAAAACCTGAACAGTTGATTTTCCAAGCCCAATTGTTGCAAGACCAGACTTTATATTATCCATGCTGGTTTTTGTCATAAATTTTACCTGAATCAATGTTCCACCGGCAAAATCAATTCCATATTTTGGTCCCTTGTGAATAACAAGAGAGACCATACTAATGACCAGCAGAGCAACCGAAAGGAAAAAAGCAATTTTACGTTTAGCAATAAAATTGATATTTGAATTAGATTTAATAATCTGCATTAAAATTTATCTCCACGCCCATTTAGATGCTCAATGTTTTAATACTGCGATTTTTCAGAAAATAATTGAAAATTTGCCGTGTCACAACAAGGGAAGTAAACAGACTTGCTATTACGCCAAGGCTCAAAGTCACAGCAAAACCTTTAACAGGACCTGACCCGAACTGAAACAGAACAATCGCAGCAATAAGGGTCGTAACATTTGCATCGAGTATTGTTAAAGCGGCGCTGCTGTATCCGGCATCTATGGCCCCGCGCGAGGTTCGGCCTATACCGAGCTCTTCTTTGACACGCTCAAAAATAATTACATTGGCATCAACAGCCATACCTATTGTAAGTACTATCCCTGCAATTCCTGGAAGAGTTAAGGTAGCCTGAAAAGCGGCAAGCCCTGCTGCTATTAAAATAATATTAAGAACAAGGGCAAAATCTGCCATCAGGCCGGACCCCTTATAATAAATAAGCATAAACAATAGTACTAAAATACCACCAACATACATGGCTAAAATACCGTTATTAATCGAATCTGTCCCAAGAGAAGGCCCCACTGTACGTTCCTCAAGAATTTTTACCGGCGCAGGAAGGGCACCCGCCCTAAGTATAATAGCAAGATCGTGGGCTTCATCTGTTGTAAAATTTCCGGTAATGCGGGCTTCCCCCCCTGTGATTTTATCCTGAATAACAGGAGCTGAGTAAACTTTATTATCAAGAACAATGGCAAGCCTTTTTTTAAGATTCGCTCCAGTTACCCTGGCAAAATCCCTTGTACCCTTTTTATCGAATTTAATCGAAACATATGGTTCATTATATTGCGAATCTATCTGAAGCCGTGCATCTGTAAGAGTTGCGCCGGTTAGTACTGTCCTTTTTTTTATCAAAAAAGGTTTTTTACTAACCTGACCTGTATCAGGATTCTCAATAAACTGGTATAATATTTGACTCCCCGGGGGTGGGGACCCTTTTAGAGCGGCAGCCAGATCATGGGTTTCGTCAACAAGCTTAAATTCCAAAAGAGCAGTTTTGCCGATGAGATCTTTCGCCCTTTCTGTTTTTTTAATTCCAGGAAGCTGCACAAGTATTCTGTTTTCACCCTGAATACGTATATCCGGTTCACTAACACCAAATTCATCAATCCGGTTCCTGATTGTTTCCACAGCCTGATCCACTGCCATCCTCTTAATATCCTTTACCTCATCTTCCGGAAGAGCCAAAAGAACAGTGCAAATATCATTAGAAACAGATTTTGAAAGAAGATGTAAATCTCTATAACCAGAATCCATAAAATCGGTAAATTTATCAAGATTGTCTGAATTTATCTTTATTGACAGCCTTAGACCTTTAAGCAGATTTATCCCCCTGTGTCTGATATGCTCCTTTTTAAAATCCCCGCGAATTTCATGGGAGATACGCTCCAAAGTACTCTCCACGGCTTTATTAGTGTCAACTTCCAGAACAAGATGCATCCCGCCTTGAAGATCAAGTCCCAGATTTATT
>DAOWMW010000090.1 GCA_030642865.1 Desulfobacteraceae bacterium | reverse complement strand
TAAGGGCTCGCTCAAAAATAACTTAACATTTTAAGCGTCGATCCATCCTGCCTGACTGCGTTACGAAAACGTATAAATATCTTGATATTCCTACGCTTTCGCGCCTTGTCAGGCAGGCGCCTCAACACTTAAAATTGCCAATTTATTTTCGATCGAATCCTAAGTAAACTTGTTTTTGAGCGAACCCCAAGATGGATTATATGTATGACAATACAAATTTATAATACTTTAACTGGAGAAAAAGAAATTTTTAAACCCGTGGACCCCAATTCTGTGCGCATGTATGTTTGCGGCCCCACGGTCTATGATTCCAGTCATATAGGACATGCCAGGTCTGTTGTGGTTTTTGATGTTATTGCCCGCTATTTAAAGGAAAAAGGGTTTAATGTAATTTATGTGAGAAATTTTACAGATGTTGATGACAAAATAATCAACAGAGCTAAAGAGCTGGATCTTACCCCTCAGCAGATTTCTGAAAAATATATAAATGAATTCCATGAAGATATGGATGCATTAAATGTTAAACGCCCCACAATGGAACCAAAAGCAACTGAACATATTAAAGAAATCATACAGCTTGTTGATATATTAATTAAAAAAGGTTCTGCATATCAGGTTGACAATGATGTCTATTTTTCTGTGGAATCCTTTGATGAGTACGGAAAGCTCTCAGGAAGAAGACTGGAAGATATGAAGGCAGGGGCCAGAATTAAGATAGATACCAGAAAGCGGAATCCCTTTGATTTTGCTCTGTGGAAATCTTCAAAACCGGAAGAACCATTTTGGGAAAGCCCATGGGGTAAGGGAAGGCCAGGCTGGCATATAGAATGCTCTGCCATGAGTATGAAATACCTGGGAGAAACTTTTGATATCCATGGAGGAGGCAAAGATTTAATCTTTCCCCATCATGAGAATGAAATTGCCCAGTCAGAAGCGGCTTCAGGAAAACCATTTGTAAAATACTGGATCCATAATGGGTTTGTAAATGTTAATAAAGAGAAGATGTCCAAATCCCTGGGTAATTTTCTCATGATCAAAGATGTGAATAAAAAATATCACCCTGATGTAACAAGGCTCTTTTTACTTTCCAAACATTACAGAAGCCCCATAGATTTTACAGATAAGGCTTTGGATGAAGCATCTTCAAGCCTTGATAAAATTTATTCTCTTTTGGAAAGAATAGAAAAAAGAATGGAAACAGAAAATTATTCCGGAGAAGATAAAGGGGAAAATGATCTTTGGGAAAAATTTTCCAAAGCAATGGATGATGATTTCAATTCTGCCCGGGGTATAGGCATCCTTTTTGAGACTGTGAGAGAAACAAACCGGCTCCTTGACAACAAAGAATTTACCGGTGATATGTTTGAGCAAATAAAGTCAGCACAAAAAAATATTATTAAAACAGGCTCTGTTCTCGGCATTATCTCCCGGTCTCCTGAATCGTATTTTAGTGCAAAAAAAGCCTCTATAATGGAGCAGGAATCTGTGGAACCTGCTCTTATCGATAAAATGATACAAGATCGTGCTGATGCCAGAAAGGCAAAAGACTGGGGGCTTGCAGACAGTATACGCAAAAAATTATCCGAAATGCATATAGTTATTAAAGACACCCCCGATGGGACCATATGGAAAGTTCAAAAGTAACTACTCAGCTACGCTGATTCAGTGTATTGCTGCAGCTATTGTTAGCTGTCAGCTATTAGCCGTTAGCAGTCAGCTTTGAAAAACCGGGGTATTGCGTCAGCAGGAAATAACACCCAGTGGGTGAAAACACATCCTGTGATCAATTTTGGCTAATAGCTAACTGCTAACCGAACAGGTCGAATAATTTCACTATGATCCCTTTTAAATTAACACAAAATTTCTCTCCAAAGGGAGACCAGCCAAAAGCCATAGATGCCTTAAGCAAGGGTGTTTTATCCGGCAAAAAATATCAGGTTCTCTTAGGTGTTACAGGTTCAGGTAAAACATTTACCATGGCAAATGTTATTGCAAGATCAGGTAAGCCAGCCCTGATTATAGCACCCAACAAAACCCTTGCAGCCCAGTTGTACAGTGAGTTTAAAAATTTATTTCCTGAAAATGCTGTTGAATATTTTGTAAGTTATTACGATTATTACCAGCCTGAGGCCTATTTACCTTCAACCGACACCTACATTCAAAAAGACTCCTCAATAAATGATATGATTGACAAGCTTCGTCATGCTGCAACCGTATCTGTTCTTTCCCGCAGGGACGTAATAGTTGTAGCAAGTGTATCATGTATTTTTGGGCTTGGTGAACCCGAAGAATACCTGGCCATGAGCATCCCTGTCCAGACTGAAATGGAACTGGAACGGGACAGGTTTCTTGCCAAACTTGTTTCAATACATTACGAACGGAATGATATTGATTTTCACAGGGGTGTTTTCAGGGTAAGAGGAGACAGGGTCGAGATATATCCGGCCTATGAGGCGGAGATAGCTATTCGAATAGATTTTTTTGGAGATTATATAGAATCGATTGCCCATATTGACCCTCTCAAGGGAAATATCATAAAGTCATTGACATCTGTCACCATATATCCTGCCAGCCATTATGTAACAAATAAAGAAAAATTAAAATGTGCCATTGATTCTATTCAAGCAGAATTAAAGGAGAGAATAGATTTTTTCAGAGACCAAAAGTTACTGATAGAGGCCCAGAGGATAGAAGAAAGGACTAATTTTGACATGGAAATGATGCTGGAAATGGGATATTGTAATGGAATTGAAAATTATTCCCGCCATATCACAGGAAGGGGAAAAGGTGAGCCTGCACCGACTCTCATAGATTATTTTCCTGGTGATTTTCTGATCTGTATAGATGAAAGCCATATATCAATTCCCCAGCTTCATGGAATGTATAAAGGAGACAGATCCCGCAAGGAGACTCTGACAAAGCATGGTTTTCGTCTTCCCTCCGCACTTGATAACAGGCCTTTGAAGTTTGAAGAATTTAAATCCAAAAACAATCAGGTAATATTTGTATCAGCTACACCTTCAAAGTATGAGCTATCTGCCGCACAAGGACTGGTTGTTGAGCAGGTTGTAAGACCCACCGGTCTTTTAGACCCTGAAATAGAAGTAAGAAGCGCCGGAAACCAGGTCGATGATCTCTATGGTGAGATCATGGATTGTATTGATAAAAAAGAAAGAGTTCTTGTTACCACCCTTACAAAACGGATGGCTGAGGACCTGACGGACTATTATTCGGAGCTTGATGTTAAGGTTAGATATATGCATTCGGATATAAAGACTCTTGAGCGAATGGATATAATAACCGATCTTAGATCTGGTGTTTTTGATGTCCTCATAGGGATTAATCTGCTTCGTGAGGGGCTGGATCTGCCCGAGGTTTCCCTTGTGGCTATTTTGGATGCCGACAAGGAAGGGTTTTTGAGATCAGAAAAATCTCTAATCCAGACCTGCGGCCGCGCTTCAAGAAATGTCCATGGTAAAGTTATCATGTATGCTGATGTGATCACAAAATCGATGAACATGGCGTTAAGTGAAACAGGCCGCCGAAGAAAAATACAGGAAGCATTCAATAAAAAGCATGGAATAACCCCGGCATCTATAAAAAAAGATATAAAATCGGCTTTTGCTTCCCTTTATGATGAGACCACCTCTGACAGCCTGGTCATGGAACCTGCTGCCCTGTATAAATCATTAAAGAAAAAATCTTCAGACAGTCTGGAGAGTATAATTAAAAATTTAAAAAAAGATATGAGCATGGCTGTAAAAGAACTCGCTTTTGAAAAAGCCGCCAGGATAAGGGACCAGATAAAAGAACTCATGGAGATAAGCCTCCTGTAAAATTACAAAAAAATTTCCTTTTTATCAAACAGCTTGAAATCATTTAAACCCTGTATAAATCCTCATATGGACTCCGAACAGCAAAACAAGAAAATTATGCACCTGTTATCCATTGCTCCCCATGAACCAGGTGTTTATCTAATGCAGGACTCTGACAAAAAAATCATTTATGTGGGAAAAGCCGGCAATCTCAAGAAAAGACTCTCTTCATATTTTATTAAACCGGTTTTATCAAACATAAAAGGAGAACTCCTTGTTAAAAAAATTTTATCCTTTGAAATAATAATTACAAGAACTGAAAAAGAGGCTCTGATTTTAGAGTCAAACCTTATAAAGAAATATCGCCCCCGTTATAATGTTATTTTAAAAGATGACAAAAGATATCCCTCCCTTCGATTAGATACCGGGAATTCCCATCCTTACCTGTCCGTGGTTAGAAAAATCAAGAAAGATGGTGCCTTATATTTTGGCCCTTTTGCATCCAGCGGCGCAGTGCGTCAAACATTGAATATAATCAACAAAATATTCAAATTAAGAAAATGTAAAACAGTAGATTTAAAAAAAAGAATACGGCCCTGCCTCAATTATCAGCTTAATCTTTGCATGGCCCCATGTTGTTTTGACGTAAAGCAGGAAGAATACTTTAATATTGTTAATGAAGTTATACTTTTTTTAAAGGGAAACAGGGTCGATCTTATTAAAAAAATAAAAAAAGGGATGCACAAGGCAGCAGCAGAAGAAAATTTTGAAAAAGCAGCCGAGCTGAGGGATAAAATGTTTGCCATAGAAAAAACCGTGGAAAAGCAGGTGGCAGCTACAACAGATTTTGTTGACAGAGATGTTTTATCCATTGCAAGATCATCCTGTTCTTTAGTTATTACCCTTTTAAATGTGCGTAAAGGATTCCTTGTTGGTACCCGACATTTCAGTTTTGCAGAAACCATCTCCACGGATGCGGAGGTAGCAGGGGGATTTATCAGACAATATTATGAAAAAGTTCCATTTATTCCAAAAGAGATACTTGTCCCAGTAAATCTTGAAGATTATTTTCTCATCGAAGAAATATTAAGCTCTCTAAAAGGAGCAAAAGTATCTATCCACCATCCCCAAAGGGGACAAAAATCAGATCTTATTAAAATGGCACATAAAAATGCCGTAAACAAATTAAATGAAATTCAGAATGCCGAATCCCATGGCAAAGATTTATTACTCCGCATCCAAAAAAAAATAAAAATGGACAGACTGCCCCGCAGAATAGAATGTTTTGACAATGCCAGTATATCAGGAACCAATCCGGTTTCCGCCATGGTTGTCTTTGAAAATGGCCTTCCCAAAAAATCATTATACAGGAGATATGCTATTAAGGGAGTCGCTGAACAAAACGATTACGCGTATATGGCAGAAGTCCTGCAAAGGAGATTCGGAAAAGGAGAAGAGTCAAAGCCCTACCCTGATATTTTGCTTCTTGATGGTGGGAGAGGGCAAATAAGTACCGGAGTCTCAATATTAAAATCACTCAATATCAAGGTAAATTTCGAAATACTTGGAATTGCTAAAAAGGATGAAATAAAAGGAGAAACCAAAGATAAAATATACAAACATAAACGGTCAAACCCTTTAGTCTTCAGGGGGGAAGATGACCTGCTCCTTTTTTTTGAAAGGATCAGGGACGAGGCTCACCGGTTTGCCACATCTTATCACAAAAACAAACGTTTAAAAGCTCAAAAGCATTCTGCCCTGGATGAAATCCCTGGAATAGGAGATAAAAAGAAAAGAATTCTTTTAAAACATTTCAAAAGCATAAAAAAAATTCAGGCAGCAACACTTAAAGAGATAAGTGCGCTGCCAGTAATCAGTCAAAAAGATGCAAAAGCGATAAAGGCTAATCTGTCCCTGGAGAAAAAATAGAATTTTTCCTCCAGGGACTATATAAACTCCGTAATATCCGGTTAGGATTGGGGATGAAATAAATTCACAATCCTTAGATTCCTGGGTGGGGGAAGTTTAATAGTTTCCTGCAATTTCCTGTCCGGAGACTGCTGGTATAAACTTCCTCCACTGTTAGGACTCGATCAAAAATAACTTAGCATTTTAAGCGTCGATCCATCCTGTCTGACTGCGTTACGAAAACGTATAAATATCTTGATATTCCTACGTTTTCACGCCTT
>DAOWMW010000234.1 GCA_030642865.1 Desulfobacteraceae bacterium | reverse complement strand
CTTCATCCAAAAGCTGTTCATTCATTTTTTTGCTGGCCATTTGCGCGATTAAATCAACAGCCTCGGGATTAGTCAAGTAATTTTTAAGGGCTTCGTTGTAGGGGTGCCCCATAATGGGATGGGCTTCCATTCTGTCAGGATTAACCATCCATAGCATAATTGTCTGTTCATTCATGGGAAAATACCAGTCAGTTTTTTCAAACAAAAAGTGAAGTACTTCTGTTTCACTTATTGGCGGAAAAGCAAGAACATAATCTTTTTTACCCCCTGCAAAACACTTCATGGCTGCCAGATCCCTGCATCCTTCAAGGGCTTCTTCAATTTTCTCCTTGATTGAAATAATAATCTGGTGTTTCCCTTTTACCCCGTAAATATCCGGCGTAACAAACCCGATTTTTTCAGATTTTATTGTGTATCCTGCTATTTTAAGGATTTTAGTAAGGGTCTCCCTGGTTTCTTCTACACTAAAAAGGGCCTCATCATACAATGACTCGCCTTGTTTCATAGTAATCACCTTTCTGGTCAAGTTTCGGACAAATAATTTTAAAATTAAATAAAATTATTTGTCCGAAGGTTTTATTCGCCGAACCGTTCTTTATCCTCTGGCCACATTTCGCCAGGGCCTGGAATTTCAAGGGGAACCGCTTTCCCATCTTTCCAGAACTGCTCAACTATGGGATGTTTTCTTTGAGACAGTATTGTTTCTAATTCATTTAAATCGACTGTATCTTCTTCTGTGGGCATCAATGCATATATTGATTCCGGCATAACATCTGCAAGTTTCAGCTTCATTTCCTGGGACATCCATGCAATTCGGTTCCATCCGCCGTCACCCTGGATAAATTTTTTGCTTCTAACCGTCATCAGAGATACTCCGCAATACCCGTGATACTGAACTCCACCACCACACATTCCTGCCAGTTTTCCAAAGTTAAGTCCCAGTGGAGTCATTCCTGTATACAATCTGCTTACTAAGCCTAATCCATCAACCTGATGGAGATAAAAGATTAATCCTTCGAATCACCCTCAGGTGGTTAAGGGATATTTTATTGCAGAGTAGAGATTGATTTTTTTAAGGGTCTGATTAGACCTGTTATAGATCGTCTCTGTTACTCCGGAATATTCCCCCATTAACGGATTAATGCATTCTCCCTTGGCAACTTCAAAGGAGTAACCAGCAGGATCGACTTCTATTCCAACACGTATATTATCCCAGTTTATAACTCCGCAAAATGGTGTACGGTCGGGAGCTATAACGCAGCAATGGTTGGGTGCAAAGCTTTGACACAAGGTGCAGCCAAAGAAAGTATCAGTATCTTCATCGGAAAGTTCATCAAGCTTGGCATCCCTTGATTCCCAGATGGGTTTGCAGATCTCTTCTGTCATCTTCCCCATGAGTTCCTTGCCGCCCACTTCTTCGGAGGCTACTATTAATCTGGCCTCCATCGCTTCCACCATGGGTACTTGAGCCATAAAGATTCCCATAATTGCCTGGGGAAGATATTTTAATGAAGTCAGTCTCCCCTGAAGCCGTGTATGAAGCCTCATCCATACTGTATCTCTCATGTTCAGATACATAAGCCCTTCTACGCGGGTATGGTTATCTATGGCCCATCTTTCAAAATATCCGGCATAGTCATCGGTTAATTTTTCCCCTGCGATCTTAAGGGAATATCCCACCGGATAGGTTGTACCAGGTTCAATCTCATCAAGGTCAGGCCCTATTATTTCTACCTTGCCAGGATCTATTTCGTCCATACCGACTATTTCCACTATAACAAAACTTTTATAGTCATGTTTTGGTCCCCCGAGCTCAAGCCAGACATCCTGTTTTCTCACCCGCTCTGATGCCCATCTGGGCGAAACTTCAATGGGCAGCTCTTCGAACAGTTCTTCTGGATCAAGGGGGATACGGTGGATCTTTCCTTTTGGTAATTTGATCATTTTACCCCTCCGTTTTTTTTAGTGGTTTTGGAAAAAATATTTTTGCAAAACCACCAGTTTGTTACTATAAATTATTTTTTATTCCTTTTAAACCTGCTTCCCAGTCTTTTTCTGGTGCAGGCTGCAGGGAATAAGTGGCATTTTCAATATATTTGTTATCAAGGGTCAGGGTCTCGCAGTCACCAAAAATTCTCATTGCTGTCAAATATTTTTCAAGCATACTGGGCATATAGCCTGCAAATATTATAAGATCCGGCCTCCCCTTTCCATCGGGGCCTTTCCAGCCTGGAATTTGCATGAAATTAACTATTTCGGCGATCCATTCCTTGTCACACCGTTTGCAGCCCTTTTCCATTAAGGTGGTTATGCTGTTGCCGGTTGCGGCCACATATACGTCAAGAGCAGTTGATATGCCGACGATCGCTTCGATCTGATTATTATCAGATATTGCGCCGGTGAGTATTAAAGGCCTGGTTGCCCCTTTTAATAATGCTGGTATATCTGCAAATGTCACAGCAGCCATATTAATGTCCTCCTTGCTTTAACAGGTTTAGCTCGGTTCCCCTTGCCTCTTCTTTTAATATTAACCTTTCCAAAAAGGTGGAATATTGACCAACCCTGATTCCGTATTCCTCGGCAAACTCTTCAGGGGGAAGGAGTCTTCCGTCGGGATGTTTGGCCCTTATGATTGTCCCTCTTTCAGTCTCCCATCCGTACTTTTCCCTTAAAATTCTAAGGAGTTTATGCTTTTTTGTCCACGGAAGTTCAGCATCAGAGCGTACATACTTATGAAAGTCTTCTGGGAGTTTGTTAAAATAGTCTTCATACATGGTGAGATAGCTGTCAAACTTGGAGATTCGTCCGTCCCTAAAGTCGTTTGTTCTAAAAAGAAGTCTGGTGACCATAACCAGGGCTTCTTCTTTGGTCTCCACTGGAACAATAAGATGGGGAGGGCATGGCTCAACTTCGTTCTTTCTGCCGGTAAAACCGTCGTAGCACCACCATTTTTCTCTATTTTCCACATTTCCCATGAGGAATCTGTTATATTTGGTTCCATGGGGCCCCATTACCACTGTGGCACCTAATCTGGCATATCCTGATGCCATGGCATACATCTTTTCAGTTACCGGTCCCCACATTATAACAGCACAGGGAAGTTTCCCAAAAATATAATCGGCCTGTTCTGTAAAATTGGCCATCATGGGGGTTCTGGCGATTACATGGGTATATTTGTAAAATCCCCTGGCAATG
>DAOWMW010000232.1 GCA_030642865.1 Desulfobacteraceae bacterium | reverse complement strand
CCAGCCGCCGGAAGATATGTTCACGCTTACAGTTTCACCAAAAAATGCTCCTTCCACCCCTGAAGTAATTGAAATAACATTTGAAACAGGAAACCCGGTTGCCATAAACGGCAAAGAAATGACTTCTGCAAATATCCTCAGAGAGCTTAACAGACTTGGAGGCCGCCATGGAATAGGAAGGTCAGATATTGTTGAAAACCGCTATGTTGGAATGAAATCAAGGGGAGTATATGAAACTCCAGGGGGAACCATCCTTAGAAAAGCCCACATGGCCATGGAATCGATCACAATGGATCGTGAGGTAATGCACCTGAGAGACGCCCTTATTCCTAAATACTCTGAAATTATATATAATGGATTCTGGTTTTCCCCTGAAATGAAACTTTTACAAAATATGATAGACCAGACCCAGATAAATATTTCCGGCATTGTCCGCATTGAACTCTACAAAGGGAATACCACTATCCTGGGACGCAAATCTGACGTATCTCTTTACAGTGAAGACTTTGCAACTTTCGAAGATGATGATGTTTTTACACAAAAAGATGCAGAAGGTTTTATCCGGCTCAATGCTTTACGTTTACGCATACAAAAATTGATGTCAAAATAATAATGGAAACCAAAACAGCAAAAAAACCATGGGACGGCAGATTTACTGCTGGAACAGACCGGCTCGTGGAAGCCTTCACCTCTTCCATACAAACAGACAAACATCTCTACCTCTATGATATAAAAGGGAGCATAGCCCACTGCACCATGCTTGCCAAACAATCTATTATCACGGAGGATGAAGCTTCCAAAATAATTATGGGGCTGAAAAATATCAAAAAGGAGATCGAAAACGGCACATTCCTGTTTGACGACAGCCTGGAAGATATACATATGCACATAGAGGCCAGGCTGGTTCAGACAGTTGGCCAGGCTGCCCAAAAACTCCATACAGCACGGAGCAGAAATGATCAGGTTGCCCTGGATGTAAGGCTCTACTTAAAAAATGAGCTTTTAATGATCATGGAAAGTCTCAATCAATTTAAAAAAACCCTTCTCTCCCTTGCAAAAAAAAATATTGATGTTATTTTGCCGGGATACACCCATCTTCAAAGGGCGCAGCCGATCTTGTTTTCCCATCACCTGATGGCCTATTACGAGATGTTTTCAAGGGATTGGGAAAGATTCCATGATTGTCTGAAACGGACAGATGTACTCCCCCTGGGTTCAGCAGCTCTTGCGGGAACCACCTATCCCATAGACAGGGACTATACTGCAAAACTTCTCGAGTTCTCAAAAATATCGGAAAACAGCATAGACTCTGTATCGGACAGAGATTTTATCATGGAATTCCTCTCCGCCGCCAGTATCTGCATGGTACATTTCAGCCGCCTTTCCGAAGAATTTATCCTCTGGTCATCATATGAGTTCAATTTTATTGAAATCCCCGATTCCTTTGCAACGGGGAGCAGCATAATGCCCCAGAAAAAAAATCCTGATATATGTGAACTGATACGGGGAAAAACAGGAAGAGTCTTTGGGGATTTGATCGCAATTTTATCAATGATGAAATCCCAGCCCCTGGCTTATAACAGGGATATGCAGGAAGATAAGGAACCTCTTTTTAATTCTGTTGATATATTAAAATCATCCATTGCAATATATACCAAACTGCTGCCGGAAATAAAAATAAATACCAAAACCATGGAACAGGCAGCATCAAAGGGCTTTTTAAATGCAACTGACCTGGCAGATTACCTGGCAGGCAAAGGACTCCCCTTTAGAAAAGCCCATGCCTGTGCTGGAAATGCTGTAAATTATGCTCTTGCCAGGAATAAAGAACTTCATGAATTAAGCCTGGATGAGTTAAGAGACTTTTCCACATTAATAAAAGAAGATATATATGAAGCCTTAACTTTAAAACAGATGATAAACAGAAGAAATTCCCACGGCGGCACAGCCACAAAAAATGTAAAAGCAGCCATAAAAAAAGCTGAAAAAATGATCAAATGAAACAATATCCAACAGTTAATACTGCCACAAATCTCTTTTTATTAATTATACTCACCTTTCTTTTTACAGGATGCGGGAAAAAAGGGGACCCCCGCCCCCTTGCTCAAAAGCCTCTCCCTGTGGTAACAGATTTAAGTTATAGTATAAATAATAATATCCTCATACTCTCATGGTCAAACCCCACAGAAAAAGGGAAAGCTGACCCTGCAGGTTTTGCCGTATACAGGTCAAGACAAAAAATCGAAGAGCAGGACTGCAAGGGGTGCCCCGGCGCTTTTAAACAGGTTACCCATATCCCTTGCCAGGGCACAAAAGATACCTTTGAATATAAAGATCAGCTTAAACCAGGATACCACTATATATACAAAATAAGGTTTTACACAAAAAATAAAATTCATGGTCAGAACTCCAATATTATTGAATTTTCATTTTAAGAAAAGAGGCCCTGATTAAGGAAATAAAATGATACAGAAACAGGCGCTCCTTAAGTCCAGGATATTAATTGTTGACGATAACCCGTCAAATATTGCTTTTCTTAAAAAAATTCTTTTTGCGGAAGGATACTCTTCGGTTGTGGGAATAACTGACCCCGGGAAGGCTGAAAAGATCTATCCTGCATTCAGACCTGATCTTCTACTGCTCGATATCAATATGCCCCACATTGATGGATACCGGATAATGGGTATGTTAAAAAAGATCAAAGGGACTTCTTCCTGTATAGCGGTTCTTGCACTAACGGCATCCTGGAACAAAGAGACCAGAATCAGGGCATTCTCTGAAGGAGCCCGGGACTTTTTAACAAAACCTTTTGAAAAGATTGAAACCCTTACAAGAATTAAAAATATAATGAGGGTCAAACTCCTGCATAATAATGTAAAAAATCAAAATATTATTCTGGAGCAAACGATTAAAGAACGTACTCTTCAACTTCGGACCACACGTCTTGAAATTATTCATCGCCTGGGCCAGGCCGCTGAATACCGTGACAGGACTGCAAGTTCCCATATTGTCAGAATGAGCCACATGTGTGTTCGGCTGGGACGACTGGCAGGGATGACAGCCCGGGATTCTGACCTTCTTTTAGACACCACTCCCATGCATGATATCGGTAAAATTGGCATACCGGACAAAATTTTGCTAAAACAGGGAAAACTGGACAGAGAAGAATGGAAAATAATGCAAACCCATACCACCATTGGAGCAAATATCCT
>DAOWMW010000225.1 GCA_030642865.1 Desulfobacteraceae bacterium | reverse complement strand
TGATATTTGTTAACATTATTTATCCTCCTGCATCTGTAATAGTCTGTCAATTTAATATGGATTTTTAGGAAAGCACCTTTTTACTATGAAAATTGTGAAGTTTAGAATATATTGGTAATTATATCAGTTGATACATATACTTGAATTGTTACTATAAATAACCTGCTGGCAGGTGTACAGAAAAAAAATTATTTCTATTAAAAAAGATAGCCAATAAAAAAGGGATAGCCAAGTTGACTTAGCTATCCCTTAGCCCCTTGTTTAAATGGAGGTATAATAATGCTCCTGGGAGATCTTGTAAAAAGAAACGCAAAACTTTATCCGGATAAAACAGCCGTTATTTTCAAAAACTCGCAATATACTTATAAAGAGCTGGAAGACAGGGTCAGCAGGGTTGCCTGGGGTTTAAAGGAAATAGGAATAAAAAGAGGTGACAGAGTGGGGGTTCTGGGTCGTCCTTCTTCACAATTTATCGAGCTCTATATTGCAATTCCGAAAATCGGAGGAGTACTTGTACCGTTAAACTGCAGGCTCACAGGAAGGGAACTTGAATATATAATCAATGATTCCGGAATAAAATGTCTTATTTCGGACAAAGAGTTTGCAGGCACAATTCAATCTATCCAGCCAGATTTGAATTATCTTTCTTCTTTCTACGTTATTTCTGATAAGCCCGAGTTCATCACTCCATATGAAGACTTAATATCAGCTTCTTACCCTGAAACCTTTCCTGGGGGAATAGAGGATGACGATTTGGCGGTTCTCATGTATACCAGTGGCACAACAGGAAATCCCAAGGGTGTTATGCTGACCCATAAAAATTTAATTTCCATTTATATTTCAAGAATTATTGATTTAAAACTTGATAAAAACGATATTTTTCTTAACTGCGTCCCTTTATATCATACTGCGGCTGAGTATGCCCTTCTTGTACTTTATGTGGGGGGAACCCTTATTATCCATGGTGATTTTGACCCTGAACATTTTTTAAAAGATATGGAAGCAAATAAAGTTACATTTTGTCTGGGTGTTCCTGCAATGGTTAATTTCCTTGTGGAGCACATGGAGAAAACCGGGGAAGATTACGACTTTTCCAGTGTTAGATTTTTTCTCTACGGAGCATCTCCCATGCCTGTGGCATTACTTAAAAAAGCGATGAAAACTTTTCAATGTGATTTTCTTCATTCCTATGGTCTAACAGAGGCAAGCCCTGGAGTCTGTCTTCTGATGCCTGAAGAACACGTTCTGGAAGGGTCTGACAGCGAAGTAAAAAGACTTGCTTCCTGCGGGAAGGAAATATTCAACGTGGAAGTGAAGGTTGTAAATAAAGGTGGTGCTTCTGTAAAACCGGATGAGATCGGAGAAATTATTGTAAAAGGGGACAATGTAATGAAAGGATACTGGAAACTCCCGGAAGAGTCATCCGCAGCCATAAAAAACGGCTGGCTTTATACAGGGGATCTTGCAACCGTTGATAATGAGGGCTATATATTTATAGTCGATAGAAAAAAGGATATGATTATCAGCGGAGGGGAAAATGTTTATCCCAGGGAGATTGAAGAGGTCCTCTATGCCCATCCCGATATTTTAGAGGCAGCAGTTATAGGGGTGCCTGATAAAAAATGGGGAGAGACAGTAAAGGCATTTGTTGTGGTTAAAGATGGAAAACAGCTTCTTGCTAAAGCTGTTATCGATTTTTGCGCAAAGAATCTTGCGGGCTATAAAAAACCTGCCTGTGTTGAGTTTATTTCCGTTCTTCCAAGGAATCCTGTGGGTAAAGTTTTAAAAAAAAAGCTCAGGGAGTATTAGGATGCTACTTGCATTCATAACGTACATGTGATTGACTCTGATATTCTTTTATTTTTCATCTCCAATCCTTAGGTATTTATAGCCAGGTTACAGGTTTGATTCATTACCTGAATCACTTGTAAAAAGCCTTGCAGACCAAATAAAGGCAGGATGTAATGAAACAATTTTTATTTGTTGTAACCGGATTATTTTTTCTAACCCTCTGGGTACCATGCTCCATTGCCCGGGAAAAAAAAGATCTTGTTTTTGATTCTGCTGAGGAGAAAACTACAGAAATTAACAGGTTTCAAGATGCAGATCCCCTTAACCTTGAAACCGCCTGTAAAATAGCAGTTGCAGAGAACCCTTCCATTGCCGCAGCTAAAGCACGGGTGGCCCAGGCAATGGAACGCCTTTCCCAGGCAAAATCTTTTTGGTGGCCGAGTATTGATCTGCATGGGTCAGCATCCCACTTTACTCAGTCAGACAATGAGTATGCTAAATCTTTTCAAATCACCAAATATTTTGATCACCTGGCCAAACCAGATAATTCTGAAGATATATATATGGAAAAAGCCGCAGTGCAATGGACCATTTTTAACGGGTTTAATCGCTGGTTTACCACTGTGGCGGCCCGCCATGGGGCAGAAGAGAGCAAAGAAGCTTTGATGGATATGAAACGTCTTCTTGCCGGAGCTGTTGGTGCAAGTTATCATAATTGTCAGCTTGCCAGGGAAAAAGTTAAAATCGCAAAAGCCGATGAACTCTTTAACCAAAGACAGATTAAAGAGGCAGAGGCCAGGTATCGCGTGGGTACGGGATCGTTGAGCGCCGTCTTGAACTTCAGGGTTCAGGTAAATTTTGCCAGATCTGCTTCCATCACTTGTAACCTGGAATATGAGACCGCCATACATATCCTTGCCGCCCTGCTCGGCATTCCTGATGCACAATTTCCTTTGGGGCTTGAGATTGCATCCCTTCCACCTGAAACCGTCGATGATATGGTTTTACCTGAAATTGAACCTCTCATGGATCATGCCATAAAACATCGGCCGGACATTCTTCAGTATAACTTATCGGTTAAGCGTGGTAAATCGAGTGTGGATGTTGCCCGGGCAGGTTTTTTCCCCACACTTTTTTTTTCCGGTTCAATTGATGGTAAAAGAATCGACAATTTACATTTTGAAGAAGATGATTTTGGCAGTTCAATTAGTTTAAATTTAAAGTATAATCTTTTTTCAGGGGGCCTGACCATGGCAAAGGTGAGGGAGGCTAAAGAAAAGCATAAAGAAACAATAAAGAATCTTGAAAATACAAGAAATACCATAGCTTCAGAAGTAAGAAAAGCACTTTCCCAACTGAAATCTGCCCAGAATGAGCTCACGCTTCAGCGCCAAAATACACGTCTGGTTAAAGAGCATCGGGATCTTGTGGACAAGGGATACCAGGCCGGTCAGGCCTCCCTTGTCCGTTTAAATGAAGCACAGCGCGACTTTAATACAACCATGGGACG